>NZ_JBEOYI010000002.1:0-104522 GCF_040297005.1 Streptomyces sp. NPDC001904
GTTCCCCGCGCCCCTGAGGCATGCGCTGCGCGCAGCCTCCCCTGAAGGCCGCAGGCCTTTCAGGGGCGCGGGGAACTGCGCGACCAGCCACGACGGACCCGTACCCGGCGACGAGACCCCGGCGCCCCCTACGCCGACTCGTTGAGCAACCGCCCCAGCAACTCCCGCCCCGCCCCCAGCAACCCCTCAAGCGGCGCAGCCGACTCGTACCAGCGGGCCTCGTACTCCCAGCACAGCCACCCGTCCCACCCCTCCCGACTGAGCACCTCCACGCACTCGGCGAGCGGCAGCACCCCGGCCCCGAGTGCCAGCGGAGTCGTGTCGTCGGCATCGGCGATGTCCTTGACCTGGACGTAGCCGAGGTACGGGGAGAGCGCGGCGTAGGAGGCCGAGGGCTGCTCACCGCCGAGCCAGGTGTGCATGACGTCCCAGAGCACGCCCACGTTGCGGTGTCCGACGAGCCCGGCGACCCGGGACGCCGCGGCGCCGGTGCGGTGCGAGTCGTGGGTCTCCAGCAGAACCCGTACACCGCGCTCGGCCGCGTACTCGGCGGCGACCCCGAGCCGCCGGGCGGCCGTCGCGTCGGCCTCGTCGGCGCTCTGCTCGTCGCCGCCGGGGAAGACCCGTACGTACGGCGCACCCAGATCGGCGGCCAGGTCGACCAGTTCGCGCACCTGGTCGAGCACGGGCGTGTCGTCGTCGGCGGGCGCCGCCACCCGCGCGTACCCGGCGACCCCGAGCACCTCGACCCCGGCCGCCTCGAACCGTGCGGCGGCGTCGGCCCGCTCCTCCGGGCCGATGCCCGGATGGACCGGCTCCTCCGGATGCGCGCGCAGTTCGACTCCGTGATAGCCGTGCGTGGTGGCGAGGCGCAGCACGTCGTCGAGGGGGAGACCAGGGACACCGAGGGTGGAGAACGCCAGTTTCATGGGGCGGACCCTACCCGTCAGTCCGCGGACTTATGGAGGGTCATCTTCCAGTCCTGTCCGACGAGATCGGCGCCGAAGGAGCGGTGCGGACGCTCGCCGACGAGGACGAACCCGTGCCGAAGGTAGACCGAGCGGGCCGACGCCAGGACGTCGTTGGTCCACAGCACCAGCTCGCGGTAGCCGACACCGCGCGCGAAGTCCGCGCAGGCCCGCACCAGCCGGTCGCCGATGCCCAGCCCCCGCGCCTCGGGCTCGACGAGCAGCAGCCGCAGCCGGGCCGTGCCGGGCGCCTCGTCCCGTACGCACATCACGCAGCCCACCGGGCGTCCGTCCAGCTCGGCGATCCACACCCGCTCCAGATGCGGGTCGTGGTCTTGGGCGAAGTCGGCGACGATGCGCGCGACCAGCCCCTCGTACTCGGTGTTCCAGCCGAACTCGGCCGCGTACACGGCGCCGTTGCGCGCGACGATCCAGCCGAGGTCGCCGGGGCCCGGCTCGCGCAGCAGCACGTTCTCGGGGTGCGGGGCGGCGCGGCCGTCGCCGAGCAGTTCGCGGACGGTGCGCAGGGCGTCGCCCAGCCGCTCGCGCTCACTCGCCGGAACCCCGGCGAGCAGCGTGCCGGCGGATTCCCGTGCGCGCTCGTCGAGGAGTTCGGCGGCGCCGCGGCCGCGCGCGGTGAGCGTGATGCGGCGGCGCCGTGAGTCCTTGTCCGACGACCCGCGCTCGACCAGGCCGGCCTGCTCGAACCTGCCGAGGATCCGGCTCAGGTACCCGGCGTCGAGCGAGAGCCGGATGCGCAGGTCGGCGGCGTCGACGTGCTCGGTGTGCGCCAGCTCGTACAGGACGCGGGACTCGGTGAGGGTGTACGGGGCGTTCAGGTGGCGGCCGTGGTCCAGCGCGCCGATCACGTTCGTGTAGAAGCGGTTGAAGGACCGGATGTCGTGCACGGTCATGGTCACCTCGCGGGCACCTCGCGGCTCGGACAGTTGACTCCGTCAGAGGTTTCGAGCGCCGCTCAGCGTACGCCCGGACCCCCGGACCGTCCATGGAGAAGGGCTCCGGTTCAAGTCCGTGTATACGGCAGGTATGGCGTGTGCCAAGGGACCGTACCCCGGCCCATGGGTTGGCCAAGCCCTTGCCGCGCGTTGTCCCCGATTTCACCGCGGGCCTCCTCTGCGCCACATCGGCGCGGACGCAGGGTGGTGGTCAACGGCCCGTACTCCACAGGCCGTTGACGTGCGGCCGGCTGCCGCGCCGGACGATCCGACCCGAGCAGACAGGGGACCTTCCATGGCAGAACTGACCCGACGCAGACTCCTCGGTTCCGCGGCGGGAGCCGTCGGCGGCGCCGCGGCCCTCTCGCTCCTCCCGCCCAGCGTCCAGAAGGCGGTCGCGGCGGGCCCGCCCCGCAAGGGCTCGCTGCGCGACATCGAGCACGTCGTGATGCTCATGCAGGAGAACCGCTCCTTCGACCACTACTTCGGCACCCTCAAGGGGGTGCGCGGCTTCAGCGACCCCCATGCGCTGAAGCTCGGCACCGGCCGCTCGGTCTTCTACCAGCCCGACGCCGAGAACCCGAAGGGCTATCTGCTCCCCTTCCACCTGGACACCCACTCCACCAGCGCCCAGGCCATCCCCTCCACCTCGCACGCCTGGTCCGTCCAGCACGAGGCGTGGAACAACGGCAAAATGGACCAGTGGCTGCCCGCCCACCGCAAGGCCGACGGCGTCAACGGCCCGTACGTGATGGGGTATTACACCCGCAAGGACATCCCCTTCCAGTTCGCGCTCGCCGAGACCTTCACCATCTGCGACAACTACTTCTGCTCGGTCTTCGGCCCGACCTGGCCCAACCGGCTCTACTGGATGACCGGCACCATCGACCCCGGTGGCACCAAGGGCGGCCCCATCCTCAACAATACGGCCCCGCAGCCCTACCGCTGGACGACGTACGCCGAACGCCTCCAGGCCGCCGGCGTCAGCTGGAAGGTCTACCAGCAGGACGACGACTACGGCTGCAACATGCTGGAGCAGTTCGCGTCCTTCAAGAACGCGCAGCCGGGCTCCGACCTGTACGAGCGCGGTGTCCGCCCGCAGCCCGAGGGCACCTTCGAGGACGACGCCCGCAACGACCGCCTCCCGGCCGTCAGCTGGATCATGCCGACCAGCTACCAGTCGGAGCACCCGGACTACCTCCCGGCGGCCGGCGCCGACTTCGTCGCGCAGAAGATCGAGGCGATAGCCAGCAACCCCAAGGTCTGGGCGAAGACGGCCTTCATCCTCAACTACGACGAGAACGACGGCCTGTTCGACCACGTCGCCCCGCCCACCCCGCCGGCGGGCACCGCGGACGAGTTCGTCAAGGGTCTGCCCATCGGCGGCGGCTTCCGCGTCCCCGCCATCATCATCTCGCCGTGGACGGTGGGCGGCTGGGTCGCCTCGGAGTCCTTCGACCACACCTCGGCGCTCCAATTCCTGGAGAGCTTCACGGGCGTCGAGGAACCCAACATCACCGACTGGCGCCGCCGCACCTTCGGCGACCTCACCTCGGCCTTCCGCTTCTCCCACGCCAGGCCCCGCGCCCCCCGCCTGCCCGACAACACCGCCGAGCAGCTGGCACAGGCCAAGGACGAGGTGGCCACCCTCCCGAAGCCGACCCTCCCGGGCGCCGACCAGAAGTTCCCGCACCAGGAGCGGGGGCGGCGGCCGCACGTGTAGGCACGGGCGGGCCCGAGGCGGTCCCGCCCCCTGTCGCCGGACGTGGTCAGGCCCGCGTCCGGCGACTCCCTCGCCCGGCGGTCGGCAGCGGTGGTGCCCGGCGCACCGCGGGACTCGCGGTGGCGGCGACCGCGGCGGCGAGGGTGACGGCGACCAGTACGGCGAGGGTGTCCGCGGCGCCGACGTGGGTCAGCAGCCGGCCCGCTCCCAGCGAAGCCACCGGCATCACTCCCCACGACAGGGTCATGGCCGCGCTGCCGACCCGGCCGCGCAGTTCGTCGGGCACGAGAATCGTGGTGTAGCTGCCGATGACGACGTTCCACAGGGGTCCCACGAAGGCCGTGGCAGCTCCTATGGCGCCGATCACCAGCGGGTGCGCGGTGAACAAGAAGAGGGGCAGCAGCCCCGCCCAGATCCAGTGGACGCCCAGGATCACGGACCGGGGCGAGAAGTAGCGGTGCAGCCGGGCCGCGGCGAGCGCACCCAGCAGCCCGCCCCCGCTGTAGACGCCGAGCATCACCCCGATGTCGGCGGCTGAGGCGCCCTCCTCGCGGGCGAGGACGACGATGACGAGTCCGAGTGCCTGGAAGACCATGTTGCTGACGGCGACGAGCAGCACGGCGGCGCGGATGAGGGGGTGACGCCAGATCCAGCGCAGCCCCTCGGTCGTCGACCGCCACCCGGGTACGCGGGACGCGGACTTTCCGGACCGCGATGGTGCGGACGATCTTCCGCGCAGCTCACCCCGCAGGAAGAGCAGTCCGGCGGACGCGACGGCGTACGAGACGACGTCGGCGAGGAACGGCACGGCGGGCCCGAGACCGAAGAGGGCCCCGCCCAGCGGCCGCCCGGCCAGTGCGGCGCCCCGCCCCCTGGCCTCGTTGTGCGCGACGGCGGTGGGGAGCTGCTCGGCCGGGACGATGTGGGGGAGCGCGGCGTGCTCGGCGAGCCCGAAGAAGACGAAGCACAGCCCCTGCGCGAAGGCGACGGCGGCGAGATGCGCGACCGTGACGGCACCGGACCACACGGCGACGGGCACGGTGGCGAGCACCAGTCCGGCGACGATCTCGCTCACCAGCAGGATGCGGCGCCGGTCCCACCGGTCCACGAGCGCTCCCGCGGGCAGCTGCGCCACCAGGTGCGGCAGTGTCCCCGCGGCCGCGACGACTCCGGCGTCACCGGGCGAACCCCCTGAGGCGAGTACCAGCAGCGGCATCGCGGTCTGACTGCTCTGTGCTCCCAGCGCGGAGACGACCTGACCGCCCCACAGAGCGGCGAAGTCCCGGTTGCGCCACAGGGACCGGGGCCGTACTGCCGTTCCGCTCACGGCGTGGGAAACGCGTGGAAGACCACGGACACGTATCGCGCCCCCGAAGCCGCGGCCTCGGGCGTCCGGTGCCACCGCGACAGCAGCGCGACGTACTCCTCCCCGAACCGGGCGAGCTCCTCGGCCGTCAGGTGGGTCCCGCCGAAGGAGTGCATGGCGGCGGTCCCGAAGTCCCCGTACGCCTCACGTCCGGTCCGCAGGAACGCGGCCAGGTCACGCTCGGCGCGCTCCTGCCACTGCCGTGCGATCTCCTCGGCGGCGGCCCCGGCCTCGGGACCGTCCGTCCGCCGCGGCAGCCGCACGTCCTGCGGGACGGCCCGCCAGTACTTCCGTCGCCCCGCGGACCGCGCCACGTCCTCCTCGACGAAGCCGAACCGCGCCAACTGCCGCAGGTGGTAACTGGTCCCGCCCCGGTCCTCACCGAACTCGCCGGCGAGATCGGCCGACGTGGCGGACCCGTGCCGCTGGAGCCAGGTCAGCAGCCGCTGACGCAGGGGGTGAGCGAGTGCCTTGAGGGAGTCAACATCGGTCAATATCCGGGGACTTGAGGGCTCGGTCATGGTGAGAAGATATCGATGCAAAGAAATCTTCTCAATGGGTGGGAGGGCGACGGCACGGGACGGAGTACGCCTCACTCCGCCGCCGCGCCGGCACGCCGCTCCCGCCCGAGGGTGTGGTGGGTCAGCCCACCGGGACCAGCGTGAGGTAGGCGATCCCCAGGACGTCCCGGTAGCCCCGGAGCCAGTTGGCCCGGTGTCCGTCGAGCTTGGCGCGGGTCTCCTCGGCGAGCGGGTGGTCCGGGTGGGCGGCCAGCCACACCTCCTTGTCTGACTGGTAGCCGGACTCGAACGCCTCCCACTCGTCACGGTTCGCCGTCTCGGTCCAGGCGGGCCGGAATCCGGCCTCCACCGCGCGGTCGACGAGCCCCGCCAGGTCGTGGTACTCGTCGGCCCTTGCGTCCGGCCACATCGCGCTCAACTCGGTCTGCGTCGGGGGCCGCTGCCAGTACCCGTCGGCGAACAGCACCCGGCCGCCGGGTGTGACCAGGCGGCGCAGCGCATGCAGCGCCTCGGTGGTGAGCTGGGGCGGTTCGGCGCCGCTGAGCGCGTGGCTGGCGCTGAGGCAGAGCACCAGATCGGCGGGGGCGAGCGCGGTGTCGGTGGCGGACTGCTCCACGAACTCGACGCGGTCGGCGAGGCCGCGGGCGGCGGCGTTCGCACGGCCCCGGGCCAGATCCTCCCCGTTGAGGTCGATCCCGCGCCCGGTCGCGCCGGACGCCGCCTCCAGCACTCTCAGCATCAACTCGCCCCAGCCGCAGCCGATGTCGAGCACGGTGGACGGTTTCGCGAGCGCCAGCCTGTCCACGAGTCCCGTGGCCCGGGACTCGGAGAGCGGGCCGTGGAAGGTGAGGCGGGTGAGGCGGGGTGGGAGATCCTTGGTTTCGGTCATGGCGGGCAACGGTACGTCGAGTCTGCCGTCCGCACGACGGAGTTTTCGCCCCGGTCGCGCAGTTCCCCGGCGCCTCTGTCGGGTTGTCGGTCGTCTGCCGACCGGTGGCCGCTTCTCGCGCAGTTCCCCGCGCCCCCGGGGCGAGCGCCCGATGAGAGGGCGCACGCAGTGCGCATCTCAGGGGCGCGGCGAACTGCGCGACCGGCCACGACGGTGGCGCGGGTGAAGAACTGCCCAGGGCGCGGGGAACCGCGCGACCAGCCACGACGAGAGCCGCGCACGAACGACGGCCCATGAGGGGCGCGGGGAACTGCGCGAGAAGCGGCCACCGGCCCGCGCACGAAGAACCGCCCGTCACCGCCCGCGCGGAACCCCCGTGGACCCCCGCACCATCAGCTCCCCGCCCACCACATCCACCCCACCGGCCGGCGCCGCCTCCCGCCCCATCGCGATGCGCCCCGCCCGCGCCGCCGCCTCCGTCAGGGGGAGCCGCACCGTCGTCAGGGCGGGCACCGCGTCCACGCTGAAGGGCAGGTCGTCGAAGCCCGCCACCGAGACGTCCTCGGGGATGCGCAGACCGGCCTCCCGCAGGGCCGCGCACGCGCCGAGCGCGACCGTGTCGTTGGCGGCCACCACGGCGGTCAACGCAGGATCCCTGCGCAGCAGTTCGACCGTCGCCGCGTGCCCGGCCGCCCGGTCGTAGGAGCCGTGGACCACCAGGTCGGCCGACTCCTCGACCCCCGCGGCGGCCAGCGCGTCACGGTGGCCCTCCAGACGGTCCCGGGTCGTCGTGCGTTCCTCGGGCCCGGCGACGTAGCCGATCCGCCGGTGCCCGAGCGCGAGCAGATGCTCCGTCAACTCCCGGCCCCCGCCGCGGTTGTCGAAGGTCAGCGCGACCGCGTCCGCGTCCGGCACCGGCGGCCGCCCGCACAGCACCACCCGCGTACCGGCCTCCGCGAGCCTCCTCAACTTGGCCGCCACGGCCGCCACATGGGCCGCGTCCTCGATCGCCCCGCCGGTGAGCACCACCGCCGCCGCGCGCTGGCGCTGCAGCAGCGTCAGGTACGTCAGCTCGCGCTCCGGGGAGCCGCCCGTGTTGCAGACCACCGCGAGCCGTTCGCCGCCCGCGCGCCCGCCGGGGCCGACGATCTCCGACTGCACGGCGGACGCCATGATCCCGAAGAAGGGGTCGGCGATGTCGTTGACCAGCACCCCGACCAGATCGGACGTGGCGGCGGCGAGCGCGCTCGCCGGACCGTTGAGCACGTAGTCCAGCTCGTCCACGGCCTTCAGGACCCGCTCACGGGTGGCGGCCGCGACCGGGTAGTTGCCGTTGAGCACGCGCGAGACGGTGGCGGGGGACACCTGCGCGCGGGCGGCCACGTCCGCGAGGGTCACGGTCATCGAGTCATCCTCCGACTGGTATGCGGCTGGTGTCCGCTGTCATCCGCCGCGTATCCGCTCTTGTCCGAGCGGCTGTGCAGAGGCTAGCTTCTCCTTGGATAGAAAGCGCTTGCTACGAGGTGTCGAACACGCATGCCGAAGGAGCCCGCGCCGATGTCCGCGTACGGCAGGCCGGACGAAGGGACTCACGTGACACGCAAGACGGTGCGCATCGCCATGAACGGTGTGACGGGGCGCATGGGCTACCGCCAGCACCTCGTCCGCTCGATCCTCGCGCTGCGCGAGCAGGGCGGGCTCGACCTCGGTGACGGCACGGTCCTGTGGCCCGAGCCGGTCCTGGTCGGCCGCCGCGAGCACGCGCTGAGGGCCATCGCCGAACGGCACGGCCTGGACGGGGCGAACATCTCCACCGACGTGGACGCCGTGCTCGCCGACGACAGCGTCGACATCTTCTTCGACGCCGCGATGACCTCCGGGCGCGAGGAGATCCTCAAGAAGGCCATCGCCGCCGGAAAGCACGTCTACACCGAGAAGCCCACCGCCACCGGCCTGGAGGGCGCCGTCGAACTGGCCCGCCTGGCGCGCGAGAAGGGCGTCAAGTCGGGCGTGGTGCAGGACAAGCTGTTCCTGCCGGGCCTGCTCAAGCTCAAGCGCCTCATCGACGGCGGCTTCTTCGGGCGGATCCTGTCCGTGCGCGGCGAGTTCGGCTACTGGGTCTTCGAGGGCGACTGGCAGGAGGCCCAGCGCCCCTCGTGGAACTACCGCAGCGAGGACGGCGGCGGCATCGTCGTCGACATGTTCCCGCACTGGGAGTACGTGCTGCACGAGCTGTTCGGCCGGGTCACCTCGGTCACCGCGCTCGCCACCACCCACATACCCACCCGCTGGGACGAGGACGGCAAGCCCTACGACGCCACCGCCGACGACTCCGCGTACGGCATCTTCGAGATCGAGGGCCCCCGGGGGCCGGTCGTCGCCCAGATCAACTCCTCCTGGGACGTGCGCGTCAACCGCGACGAGCTCGTCGAGTTCCAGGTCGACGGCACCGAGGGATCGGCCGTCGCCGGACTGCGCAACTGCCGCGTCCAGCACCGCAGTTCCACCCCGAAGCCGGTCTGGAACCCCGACCTCCCGGCGACGTACTCCTTCCGCGACCAGTGGCAGGAGGTCCCGGACAACACCGAGTTCGACAACGGCTTCAAGGTGCAGTGGGAGCTGTTCCTGAAGCACGTGTACACCGGGGCCGACTACCACTGGGACCTGCTGGCCGGCGCCCGCGGAGTACAGATGGCCGAGCTGGGGCTGAGGTCGTCGGCCGACGGCCGCCGCCTCGACGTTCCGGAGATCTCGCTGTGACTCTTCATCTCCCCACCGCGGACGGCGGGTTGACGGCCTACGAGCCGCGCGCCGAGCCGCTCACGTACGACACCGGCGCGCCGCTCGCCTCCCGGGTCGTCTTCTCGGCGGCGCACGTCGTCGCCGACCCGTTCGCCGACACCACCCCCGACTCCCCGGCCGCCGTCGACTGGGACGCCACCCTCGCCTTCCGCCGCCACCTGTGGTCCCACGGGCTCGGCGTCGCCGAGGCGATGGACACCGCGCAGCGCGGCATGGGCCTGGACTGGGCGGGCGCCGCCGAGCTGATCCGGCGCTCCGCCGCCGAGGCGAAGGCGGTCGGCGGCCGCATCGCCTGCGGCGTCGGCACCGACCAGCTCACCGCGCCCGCCCGCGATCCGGCCGAGGTCAGGGCCGCGTACGAGGAGCAGCTCGCGCTCGTGGAGGGGACGGGCGCGCAGGCGATCCTCATGGCGTCCCGCGCGCTGGCCGCCGTCGCCCGCGGCCCCGAGGACTACCTCGACGTCTACGGGCACCTGCTCCGGCAGGCCGCCGAGCCGGTCGTCCTGCACTGGCTGGGCCCGATGTTCGACCCGGCCCTGGACGGCTACTGGGGCTCGGCCGACCTCGACACGGCGACCGAGACGTTCCTGGAGGTCATTGCCGCGCACCCGGACAAGGTCGACGGCATCAAGGTCTCCCTGCTCGACGCCCGCCGCGAGGTCGAGCTGCGCCGCCGCCTCCCGCAAGGCGTGCGCTGCTACACCGGCGACGACTTCAACTACCCCGAGCTGATCGCGGGCGACGACCGCGGCTTCAGCCACGCCCTGCTCGGCATCTTCGACCCGCTGGGCCCCCTTGCGGCACAGGCGGTCCGCGTCCTGGACACCGGTGACGTCAAGGGATTCCGTGAACTCCTGGACCCCACGGTCGAGTTGTCCCGGCACCTCTTCCAGGCGCCGACCCGGTTCTACAAGACCGGCGTCGTCTTCCTCGCCTGGCTCTCCGGCCACCAGGAGCACTTCACCATGGTCGGCGGCCTCCAGTCGGCGCGCTCCCTGCCGCACTTCGCGCGCGCCTACCAACTCGCCGACTCCCTCGGCCTGTTCCCCAGCCCGGAGCTGGCCGAGACCCGCATGAAGCAACTGCTCGCCCTGTACGGAGTGACCAAGTGAGCGCCGACCCGCTGTTCTCCATCAACCAGATGACCGTCAAGCAGCTCGGCCTGCCCGAACTCGTGGACGCGTGCGCCGAACTGGGGGTGCGCAACGTCGGTACGTGGCGCGAGCCCGTCCAGGCGTACGGCGTCGAGAAGGCGGCCGCGCTGCTGCGCGACGCCGGGCTGACCGTCACCACACACTGCCGCGGCGGTTTCCTCACCGCGCTGGAGGCGGCCGAGCGCACGGCCGCGCTCGACGACAACAAGCGCGCCGTCGACGAGGCCGTCACCCTCGGCACCGACGTCCTGGTCCTGGTCTCCGGCGGCCTTCCGGCCGGCAGCCACGACCTGGCGGGCGCCCGCGAGCGCATCGCCGAGGGCCTCGGCGTGCTCGCCCCGTACGCGGCCGAGCGCGGGGTGCGGCTCGCGATCGAGCCGCTGCACCCGATGTACGCGGCCGACCGCTGCGTGGTCTCCACCCTCGCCCAGGCCCTGGACATCGCCGAACGCTTCCCCGCGGAGCAGGTCGGTGTCTGCGTGGACACGTACCACATCTGGTGGGACGACCAGGCGCCCGCGCAGCTCGCGCGGGCCGGCGCCCAGGGACGCATCGCGACGTTCCAGCTCGCCGACTGGACCACGCCGCTGCCCGAGGGCGTGCTCAACGGCCGGGGCCAGCTCGGCGACGGCGCGATCGACCTGCGGTACTGGCGCGACCTGGTCGAACGGCACGGCTACACGGGCCCCGTCGAGGTCGAGCTGTTCAACGACGGGCTGTGGGCCCGCGACGGCCGCGAGGTGCTTGCGGAGACCGCCGCACGGTTCACCCGGCACGCGGTCCGGGAGTGACAAAGGGGGCGTGAGTCGTCCGCTTTCGCGCCCCTTGCGCGCCTCGTGCTCCCGCAGCTCGCCGACTTCCAGGAAATTTCCGCAACCCGGTGCAACCTTTGCGCCGCCACGGGGGTCGTTACTTGCGTCGGAATCCTGAGGGGGGAGATCTGGGGGGATCGAAGGATTCCGGCGCAGGGAGGGGAAAGCCCGAGGGGAGCCCGGTCCGTGGACCGGGCTCCCCGCCGGTTTCGGGTGCCACGTCTCAGAAGAAGACCCCGCACCGCAGCAGCACATTGGCGAACGGCCGCGCCTCCCCGGTCCGCACCACGAGCTTCGCCGACGCCGACAGCGCCTTCAGCTCCTCGTGCGTGACGTGGGAGATGGCCGGCACCCGCTCGGCGAGCAGCGAGGCGGCGTCCGGGTTCGCGGCCCGCACCTCACCGGCGGCCGTGCCGGCCTCCACGACCAGCTCGTCGAGGAGCCCGTCGAGCACCTCGGCGAACGACGGCACCCCGGCCCGGAAGGCCAGATCGACCACGCGCGGCCCGGCCGGGACCGGCATCCCCGCGTCGCACACGAGCACCCCGTCCCCGTGCCCCAACTCCGCTATGGCCCCCGCCAGATGGCGGTTGAGTATCCCGGCCTTCTTCACAGCGCGGCGACCTCGTCCGCCGTCGGGTACGAGGCCTGCGCGCCCTCCTTGGTGACGGCGGCGGCGCCGACCCGGGCCGCGTACGCCGCCGCCTCGGCCAGCGACGCACCCGCGCCGAGCCGCCAGGCCAACGCCGCCGTGAAGGCGTCACCGGCGCCGGTGGTGTCCACGGCCTTCACCTTCACGGAGGCCACCCGCTCCGACCCGTCGGCGTCCGCGACCAGCGCGCCCTCGGCGCCGAGCGTGATGACGACGGAGCGCGGGCCGAGCGCGAGCAGCTGCCGCGCCCACTCCTCGGGGTCCGGGCCCGGCTCCGTACCGAGGATGACCTTCGCCTCGTGCTCGTTGACGATCAGCGGGTCGCACACGGCGAGGACCTCGTCGGGCAGCGGCGCGGGCGGCGACGGGTTGAGGACGAGCCGTGCCCCGTCGGCCAGCGACCGGGCCACCTCGGCGACCGTGTCGAGCGGGATCTCCAGCAGCGTGGAGACCACCGGCGCCGCCGCGAACAGCTCCCGTGCGGCCCGCACGTCGTCCGGCGTGAGCCGTCCGTTCGCGCCCGGCGACACCACGATGCTGTTGTCGCCCGACGGGTCGACGGTGATCAGCGCGACCCCGGTGGGCGCCCCGCCGACGAGCACGCCCGAGGTGTCCACCCCGGCCGACTCCATCGACGTACGGAGCAGCTGCCCGTGCCCGTCGTCACCGACCCGCGCGAGCAGCGCGGTGCGCGCGCCGAGTCGGGCCGCGGCCACCGCCTGGTTCGCGCCCTTGCCACCGGGGTGGACCACCAGGTCGGAACCGAGGACGGTCTCCCCGGCACCGGGGCGCCGGTCGACGGCAACCACCAGATCGGCGTTGGCCGACCCCACGACGAGGAGGTCATACGTGCTCATGCTCTGCCTTTCTTCGTGCACCAGTCTTCGTGCACGGGTCAGTTGAAGTCAGCCGCGTTCTTCGACGTCACGACCTTCACCGGTACCTTCACCGCCGGGTCGATCTTCTTGCCGCGGGCGGCGTCCACCGCGTTGCGCACGGCGATCTCGCCGAGCTCGCGCGGCTGCTGGGCCACCGAGGCGTACATCGTGCCCGCCTCGACCGCCTTGATGCCGTCGGCCTCGCCGTCGAAGCCGATGACGGGCACCGACTTCCCGGCCTTGGAGCCGAGCGCCTTGACCGCGCCGAGCGCCATCTCGTCGTTGGCGGCGATGACGCCCTGGACGTCGGGGTGCGCCTGGAGCAGGTTCGACATCACGTCGAGGCCCTTGGTGCGGTCGAAGTCGGCGGGCTGCTGGGCGAGGACCTTGATGCCCGGGTACTCCTTGAGGCCCTTGGCGAAGCCCGCCGCACGCTCGCGCGCCGCCGACGTGCCGGCCTGGCCCTGAAGGATGACGATCTTGCCCTTGCCGCCCAGCTTCTCGGCCATGGTCCTGGCGGAGAGCACACCGCCCGCGACGTTGTCGGAGGCGACGAGGGTGGCGACCTTGCCCTTCTCCACCCCGCGGTCGACGGCCACGACCGGCATCCCGGCCTTGTTCGCCGCGGCGACCGAGTTGCTCGCGGCGGCCGAGTCGACCGGGTTGAGGACGATCGCGTCGAGGCTGGAGCTGGTGAAGTTCTGCAGCTGGTTGGCCTGCTGCGAGGCGTCGTTCTGCGCGTCGGTGACGGTCAGGTCCACGCCCAGCTTCTCCGCCTCGGCCTGCGCGCCCGTCCGGATCTGCACGAAGAACGGGTTGTTGAGGGTCGACAGAGACAGGCCCACCTTCGGCTTGTCGGACGCCGAGGTGCCGCCGTGCAGGAAGGAGGTGGCGCCGACGATCGCGACGGTGACGACCGCCGCGAGCCCGTAGGTGGCGGCCTGCCTGCCCCTGCCGCCCCCGCCGCCGGAGGTCACCGGCGTGGCCCCGGCCTTGCGCCGCAGCGTGTCGAGCAGCACGGCGAGCGCGATGACGACGCCGATGACGACCTGCTGCCAGAAGGCGGACACCGACAGGAGGTTGAGGCCGTTGCGCAGCACCGCGAGGATCAGCGCGCCGATCAGGGTGCCCGACGCCTTGCCGGTGCCGCCGGCCAGCGAGGCACCGCCGATGACGACGGCGGCGATCGCGTCCAGCTCGTAGCCGTCCGCGGCCTGCGGCTGTGCGGAGGAGAGCCGGGAGGCGAGCACGATGCCCGCGGCGGCGGCGAACAGGCCCGACAGCGCGTAGATGACGAGCTTCTGCTTCTTGACGCGCAGCCCGGACAGGCGCGCGGCCTCCTCGTTGCCGCCGATCGCGTACATGGCGCGGCCGATGTACGTACGGCCGAGGATCACGGCGGCGATCAGCCCCATGACGACCATCACGAGCACCGGCACCGGCAGCCAGCCGCCGAGCGTGTCGCCCAGGTGCGAGACCGAGTCGGGGAACGGGATCGGCGAACCGTCGGAGATCACCAGCGCCAGACCGCGCCCCACCGACAGCATCGCGAGCGTCGCGATGAACGGCGGCAGCTTCCCGTACGCGATGAGGAAACCGTTGACGAGACCGGCCACGATGCCGGTCGCGACGGCGAGCACCACCGCGAGGACGACCGGTATCCCGGCTTGCGTGGCGCTCCACGCCAGCACGGTCGCCGACAGCGCGGCCACCGAGCCGACCGACAGGTCGATGCCCGCCGCGACGATCACGAAGGTGACACCGAAGGCGAGGATGGCGGTCACGGCCGCCTGGACGCCGATGTTGAGCAGGTTGTCGGTGGTCAGGAAGTCCCCGGACAGCGCGGAGAGCGCGATGACGAGGACGATCAGCGCGGTCAGCGCGCCGTTGTCGAGCAGGAGCCTGCGCAGCCCGGCGGCACCACTGGTGCCCGGCTTGCTCTTGAGCGTGTCAGTGGCCACGACGGGCCTCGCTTTCGTCGGTCGTGGAGGTTTCGTCGGTCGGGGAGGGGGAGGGGGAGGGGGAGGGGGAGGTGGAGACGGCGAGGGCCATCACGGAGTCCTGGGTGGCGTCCTCGGCGGCGAGTTCACCGGCGATCCGGCCCTGCGCCATGACGAGCACGCGGTCGCTCATCCCGAGGACCTCCGGCAGATCGCTGGAAATCATCAGCACGGCGTGGCCCGCGGTGGTCAGCTCGTTGACGAGCTGGTAGATCTCGACCTTCGCGCCGACGTCGATGCCGCGCGTCGGCTCGTCGAGGATCAGCACCTTGATGTCCGCGAGCAGCCACTTGCCGATGACGACCTTCTGCTGGTTGCCGCCGGAGAGCGTGCGCACGTGCTGGCCGAGCCCCGCCATCCGCACGCCCAGCTGGGCGGCGATGCGGTCGGCCGCCGCGTGCTGGCCCTTGCGGTCCACGAACCCGCCGCGGGAGGCGGCGCGCAGGGTCACGAGGCCCAGGTTCTCCTCGACCGACTGGTCGAGCACCAGCCCCTGCCCCTTGCGGTCCTCGGGCACGAGCCCGACGCCCGCGGCCATGGCGGCGTTCACGTCGTGGCGCGGCAGCACGGCACCCGCGACCTCCACCGAGCCCCGGTCGTACGGGTCGGCGCCGAAGACCGCGCGCACCACCTCGGTGCGCCCGGCGCCGACGAGTCCGGCGATCCCGACGACCTCACCGGCCCGCACCTCGAAGGAGATGTCGTGGAAGACGCCGTCGCGGGTCAGCCCCTCGACCTTCAGCAGCGCGCTCCCCGTTTCGGGCCGCTCGCGCGGGTACTGCTGCTCGATCGACCGGCCCACCATGAGGCGGACCAGCTCGTCCTCGGGGGTCGACGCGGGCACCTGGCCCACACTCCGCCCGTCCCGGATCACGGTGACCCGGTCGCCGAGGGCGGCGATCTCCTCCAGGTGGTGGGTGATGAAGACGATGCCGACGCCGTCCGCGCGCAGCGCGCGCACGATGGCGAAGAGCTTGTCGACCTCCTCGGAGGTCAGCACCGCGGTCGGCTCGTCCATGATCAGCACCCGCGCGTCGAGGCTCAGCGCCTTCGCGATCTCCACCATCTGGAGCCGGGCGATGCCGAGTTCACGCACGCGCGCGCGAGGCGACACGTTCACGCCCACGCGCGCGAGCAGCTTCTCGGCGTCGGCCTCCATCCGCTTGCGGTCGACGAGACCGAAGCGGCGCGGCTGCCGGCCCAGGAAGATGTTCTCGGCGACGGTCAGATCGGGGACCAGGTTGAACTCCTGGTAGATCGTCGCGATGCCGAGCCGCTCGGCGTCCTGCGCACCGTGGATACGGACCTGCTCGCCGCCCGCGACGATGCGGCCCTCGTCGGGGGTGTAGGCGCCGGAGAGCATCTTGATCAGCGTGCTCTTTCCGGCCCCGTTCTCCCCGAGCAGGACGTGCACCTCCCCGCGGCGCAGGTCGAAGTCGACGCTGTCGAGCGCGACGACACCGGGGAAGGTCTTCCGTATCCCTTCGATGCGCAGCAACTCGTCCGGGTTGCGCGGCTGTTCCACCGGGCTCTCCTCTCCATTGAGGTACGCGGTTGTGGGGTTGTCCCTGTACACGGGGGTCAGGCGGGGGCGCCGCAGGAGCGGCGCACGACGAGCGCGGCGGGCAGGGTGACCGAGGCGGGGGTGCGCCCCTCGATCCGGTCCACCAGGGCCCGCACGGCGGCCCGCCCCAGCTCGCCGGTCGGCTGGGCGATCGCCGTGATCGGCGGATCGGTGTGCACGAACCAGCGGATGTCGTCGAAGGCGGCGAGCGCGATGTCGTCGGGAACGCGCAGCCCGCGCGCGCGGATCGCGTCCAGCGCGCCGAGCGCCATCAGGTTGTCGGCGGCGAAGACGACCTGGGGCGGTTCGGGCAGGTCCAGGAACCCCTCCGTCACCCGCCGCCCGCTCTCCGCCTGGAAGTCGCCCTGCCCGATGTAGGCGTCCGGCAGCTCGATCTCGTAACGGGCGAGCGCCTCCCGGAAGGCGTCGACGCGCTCGCTGCCGGTGGTCGTGGCGGCCGGGCCCGCGATGATCGCGAGGCGGCGGTGGCCGAGCCCGTGCAGATGCGCGACGAGGTCCCGCACCGCCGTCCGCCCGTCGGAGCGCACGACGGGCACGTCGACGCCCGCGATCCAGCGGTCGACGAAGACCATGGGGGTGCCGGCCCGGGCGGCGTCCAGCATCAGCGGAGAGCCGCCGTCGGTGGGGGAGACGAGCAGTCCGTCGATCCGCCGGTCCAGCAGGGTGCGCACATGGTGGTCCTGGAGGTCGGGGCGCTCGTCGGCGTTCCCGATGATCACGCTGTAGCCGAGGGCCCGCGCCTCCTCCTCGACAGAACGGGCCAGCTCCCCGAAGTACGGGTTCAGCACATCGCTGATGACGAGGCCGAGCGTGCGGGTCTGGTCGGTGCGCAGGGAACGGGCCACGGCGTTGGGCCGGTAGCCGAGCGACGCCACGGCCGCCAGCACGCGCGTCCGGGCGTCCGGGCTCACGGACGGGTGGCTGTTGAGCACCCGGGACACCGTGGCGACGGAGACACCGGCCGCGGCCGCGACGTCCTTGATGCTCGCCATCGAGCGGCTCCCTCTGGGTGGCAGTGGGGCTCATGTGGCCGTGGTGGGACGCACATGTGCATGGAATCGATTACATGAGGGATTGGAATCGATTACACGGCTTGCTGACAACCCCTGTTCCGGTTGTCGTGACCGGATCGTGATGGGAGCGGGGGAGATGTCGGTGCCGCGTGCGATGGTGGAAGCCGCAAGCCCGACACCCCGGAGAGGGAGCACAGGACCGTGAACCACGCGCAGCTCACCGCACTCGGCCGCGCCCTGCGTGTGCTCGGGGAGCACGGCGAGAAGCTGACTGCCGACACCCCGGACGACGTGCTCCACGAGGTGCGCGGTGACCTGACGCGCGCGCTCGACCGGCTCGACGACGCGACGACGGGCCAGAAGCCGTCGACCCGCTGCAAGGAGCATCCGTACGGCCCGGTCGAGACCTCGGCCCCCGACCTGTGCCTGCTGTGCGAGACCCGCCGCCGCAAGGCCCACCGCTCGCAGATCTCCGGGGACTACGGCGGCCCGGCCCCCCGCCCGACCGCCGACCGCCCGGTCATGTCGCGCTACGGCACGCGCGAGGACCGCCCCCAGCCCCAGCAGCGCTGGATCCCGGAGATGTGGAACGGCCAGGTGTGGCAGCTGTGCGGCGCCCCCCGCCACGACCGCCGCGAGGCGGACCTCTACCTCGCGGCCCAGCGCCGCCGCCCCGACGCGGCGATGGCGTACCGCCTGGTCCACGAGTTCACGGACTACGAGGTGGTGCGGGTGTGGGGGACGCCGGTGCGGGTGGATCCGGAGCCGATGGGCGGGATCTAGGGCGGCCGGGGCGCATCGCGGGCCCGCGCGTTCCGCGCTCGCGACAAGTCCGGCCGGGCCGGCCCCGGGTGACGGGGCATTCGTGAACCGCCGGTGAAGTCGCCCGCTCACCAGCACGGAAATGCGCGGGCCGACCGGCTGCGACCTGACCCGCCGGACAGGCCCTGGGCGACCGTGATCAGTGGTGCGCCGGACCGCCGGTCCTGGCCCGCCCCGGCCGCGCGGATTCGATCTGGTCAACAGCCTTCTTGTGTCCGGGTGTTGACGGAACCGACGGCGCGACGCGCCCCGGCGAATTCGACGAGCGTTCCGATCCGGGCCGGAGCTCCAGGGCGGGCGAAGACGTCCTGGTTGTCGGCGTATGCCCGGCGGGCGGGGCGCGACGCGGGGCTCCGACACGCCTTTGTTCCCAGATCGTGATCTTCTCGTCTCCGCAGGTGGGAGCGGAGTGAAGCGCTTGCGGTCGGTCCGTCAATGCCCCCACACGGCCTCCCATAGGGAGATTGAACCAGATGCCCACTTCAAGGCCATTGGTCGTCCTTATCGCTGCCCGATACAGGCAAATCGCCACACCGGCGATCCGGTTCCGCCGATGGTTGTACGCCGCCGGGTAAAAACTTGGGAACGTCACGAATTCCTGGGTGCTTTCACAACCTCTTGAAAAGTTTCACGCCCCTGTGTGTACTGAGGTCCATACCAGTTAGTGCTGCGCATTCCTGGCTCGCATTCTCGAAGCGTGCGGAGGCTTGTGCTTCTCTGGCGTGCGCAGAAACAAGGGGAGGGTTAATGCGTCACCTGAAGAAGGCCGTCATGGCAGTGACGATGGCCGCGGCCGTCGGAGCCGGCATGGCCACGCCGGCATCTGCGGCGGGCAACGACTACAACAACTATTGGTTCGGCTGCAATTACGACTCTTCGAACACCTTCAAATTCCGGATCTTCTACAACTCGAACCTCGCGGGCGACTACCGGAACATCGGTTACGCGGTCTACGACTTCGACTCGGTCGAGGACGGCACGGGGTACAGCCCGCTCACCTACTGCGGGTTCCGGAGCAGCGGCAGTGGCCAGCACGTGAAGAACAACGCGGCGTCCGCGCGCAACTCGCACGCGACCTACACCGGTGCGCTCTATTACAACAGCGGTTACAAGGGCGCCACGGATTACATCGTGGGCACGGTGAACCAGCTCGACGCCACGTACAACGAAAACGCCTCGTTCCAGTGGGTGAGCCTCTAAAAAAACGCGGGTGCCCGCAAAGGCGGGCACCCGACTGCTCATTTCCCCCACTCATTTTGGAAAGCCCACATGCGCGCTAGGTTTTCGAGCATCGCCGCAGTAGCTGTCGCCGCGGTGTGTTTGCTCGCAGGATGTTCATCGTCATCGGACTCGCAAACGGAGTCCGCTTCTTTCGACTCGAAGGACCCGGCCAGGTGGGTGCTCCCCCTGCAGGCCTACATGCCCTCGGCCGAGGAGCAGGGCCAGCTGTCGCAGGCGCGGAAGATTGCGATCGGCGACTGCATGAAGGGGTTCGGTTTCACGTGGGTTCCCGCGCCCGAACTGCCGAAGGTCGGGCCGAAGACGCTGACGGACTGGCGCTACGGCATCCATGACATGGCGCTGGCCAAGGAGCGCGGGTACAAGGCGGACGCGCAGGAACAGGCGGCCTATGACGCGGCTGTCGACAAGGGTGCGGTCGACGGCACGACGTCCGACGGACCGGACGCACGCGCACTCGACGGGCGCATCAAGGAAGTCGACGGCAAGACGGTTCCCGAGGGCGGCTGCGTGGGGGAGGCCAACCGGGGCGTCGCCACTGCGGCACTGCAGGCACGGACCGCGCTCGAGCTGGCCAACGCGGCCTTCGCGAAGTCCCAGCAGGACCCCAAGGTGGTCAAGGCGTTCGCGGACTGGTCCGCGTGCATGAAGCGCAGCGGCTACGACTACGCGAAGCCGCTGGACGCGAGCGACGACCCCAGGTTCAGCGGCGAGAAGGTGACGTCGGAGGAGATCTCCACCGCCACCGCCGACATCACGTGCCGGCAGAAGACGGACGTCGCCCGGATCTGGTTCCAGGCCGAGTCGGCACTGCAGAAGCAGGCCGCCGAGGACCACGCCGAAGAGCTGTCGGCGGAACGGAAGACGATCGATTCCGCGGTGCGCCAGGCCTCGAAGATCGTCAAGGGCAAGTAGAGGCGACCCGTGGCTGAAGAGATTGCCCCGCACCGGGAGACCCGGTCGCGTCGGCGGCAGGACGGACTGGGGCGCCGCCGACGTGTCCTGTTGCTCGTGATCGCCGGCTCGGTGGTCCTCACCGTCGCCGGTGTGGTCGCCGCCTCGTTCATCAAGTCGCCCGCGCAGGCCGCCGCCGACACCCGCCCGCCTGTCGCGAGCGTGCTGACCGCTGCCGCTCAGAAGAAGGTGCTGTCCGAGACGGTCATCACGCGCGGCAAGGTCGCCGCGTCCCAGCAGGTCGACGTGTCGGGCAGAGGCGCGGGGGAGAAGGACGCGGGGCGCGCGGTGGTCACGAGAGTGGCGGTGAAGGAAGGGGCGTCGCTGCGCATGGGGCAGCTGCTGCTGGAAGTCTCCGGCCGCCCGGTCTTCGTCCTCAAGGGCGAGCTTCCCGCCTACCGGGACCTCAAGCCCGGCAGCACGGGCGACGACGTGAAGCAGCTGCAGCAGGCGCTGGCCGACCTCGGCTACCCCTCGGGAAGCGACGGCGCCGGCACCTTCGGCTCAGGTACGGAACGCGCCGTGACCCTCTTCTACCAGGCCCATCAGTTCACGCCGGCGACAGAACAGGGCGCTCCCGCGGCGACGCCGAAGGCCGGGACCGCGCAGCCCGACGCGGGGAGCGCCGAGACCGGAGGGACCACCGCCGACCCGCAGTCGGCGCCGGTCTCCCAGGTCGTCGTGCCGATGGCAGAGATCGCGTACGTGCGCGCCGAGCCGGCCCAGGTGGACCAGGTGTCCGCCCAGGTCGGGGACGAGGCCGACGGCGACCTGCTCTCCATCGCGGCCGGAGCCATGATGGTCGACGGCTCCGTCGGCCCGGACGTCAAGGGGCTGGTGAAGCCGGGACAGCAGGTGTCCATCGCCTCCGAGGTCACCGGCGCCCGCGCCACGGGCACGATCGAGTCGGTCGCGGACAAGCCGACCAAGCCGGAGAAGGGCGCGGAGCAGGCGAGCGGCGACAGCTACGCGATCCGGATCAAGCCGTCGGGGCGGCTGCCCGCCGACCTGGCGGGTGAGGACGTGCGGCTCACCATCACGGCCGCGTCCTCGCAGGAGGCGGTGCTGTCCGTCCCCACGTCCGCGGTCTCCGCCGGAGAGGACGGACGGACGACGGTCACCGTGCGCCGCGGGCAGCACGAGCGGCGCGTCGAGGTCGAGACCGGGATGACGGCGGACGGCTACGTGCAGATCACGCCGCGGGAACCCGGAGCGGTCTCGACCGGCGACCGTGTCGTGGTCGGAGAGGACGCGACGCGTACGGCGGGGGACGAATGACCACGCCGCATCCGGACAGGGCCGCCGTCATCTCCCTGGAGGACCTGGGGCTCACCTACCCCGGCCCACCGTCCGTCACCGCACTCCACCCCTGCCGACTGCGGGTCGAGAAGGGTGAGTTCGTCACGATCGTGGGGCCCTCGGGATCGGGCAAGTCCAGCCTGCTCAACGTGCTCGGACTGCTCGACAACCCGACCCGGGGCGTCTACCGCCTCAACGGGGTGGACACCTCGACGGTGAACGACAGCCGCCGCGCCGCCCTGCGCGGGAGAGAGATCGGCTTCGTGTTCCAGGCCTTCCACCTGCTGCCTCATCGCACGGCCCAGGAGAACGTCGAACTGGCCATGGTGTACCAGCGCACTCCTCGCCGTGTCCGCCGCACGAAGGCCGCGGACGTCCTGGACCGCGTCGGTCTGGCGCACCGGGCGCACGCGCTGCCCACCCAGCTGTCCGGCGGCGAGCGCCAGCGCGTGGCCATCGCGAGAGCCCTGGTGGCCGAGCCGGCCCTGCTGCTGTGCGACGAACCGACAGGAAATCTGGACAGCGACACCGCCGCGTCCATCCTCGATCTGCTCGGTCGACTGCACGGCGAGGGGATGACCGTGCTCGTCATCACCCATGACCGGCACGTCGCCGAACGGGGGCAGCGCATGCTGACCATCCGCGACGGGGTCCTCACGGAAGCCGCACGCGCCGGGGCGGGAGCGGCATGGTGAAGCCCCGCCGCCGACGGGACCGGCCGGAAGCGACCGCCAACGGCCGTGCCGCCGCGCGCTCCCGGTTCGCACTGCGCGACCTGCTCGCCGAAGCCGTGGCCGGTGTCGTGCAGCGTCCCGCGCGTTCGGCGCTGACGTCCCTGGGCACCGTCCTGGGCGTGGGCGCCTTCATCGCGGTGCTGGGGCTCACCGGCACCGCGGCCGCGCAGATCGACACCCGCTTCAATCGCCTGACCGCCACCGAGGTGACCGTGGAGGACACCGGCGGCGACGACGCCGACCGCGTACCTCTGGCGTTCCCCGAGAACGCCGACGCCACGATGGGCCGCGTCAACGGCGTCGAGGCGGCCGGCGTGTACTGGAAGGTCCGCCTCGCCCCCGACGAGACCGTCCGGTCCTCCCCGGTGGGAGACCTCAACGGCGCCGTGTCCCAGACACCGGTCGTCGCGGCCTCGCCGGGAGTCCTGAAGGCCGCCAAGCCGCACTTCGTGCAGGGACGTGCCTACGACGCCTTCCACGACACCCACAACCAGTCGGTGGCCGTGATCGGTTCGGCCACCGCCGCCCGGCTCGGCATCACCACCCTGCGCACCCAGCCGGCGATCTTCATCGGTGACACCGCCTTCACCGTGATGGGCATCTTCGACGACGTCGGACGCAAGCCGGACCTGCTCCTGTCCATCGTCGTTCCGAGGACACCGGCCGAGCGGATCTGGGGGCCCCCGAAGGACGAGCGGGCCAAGATGCTCATCTCCACCCACCTGGGCGCGGCCGCGCAGGTCGCGGACCAGGCCGCTCTCGCCCTGCGACCGGACCACCCCGATTACCTGCGCGCTGTTCCGCCGCCCAACCCCAAAGCCCTGCGCAACGCCGTCGGCGGCGATCTGGGAGAGCTGTTCCTCCTGCTGTCGATCGTCTGCCTCTTCATCGGCGCGGTCGGCATCGCCAACACCACCCTGATCGCGGTCATGGAGCGCATCGGCGAGATCGGTCTGCGGCGCGCGCTCGGAGCCCGGGCCCGGCACATCACCTGGCAGTTCCTGACCGAGTCCGCCGCGCTCGGCCTGCTCGGCGGCATCGCCGGCACCTCGCTCGGCACCGCCGTCGTCGTGGGCGTCTCGCTCCACAACGAATGGACCCCGGTCCTCGACCCCGTGACCCTCGGCGTGGCCCCGGTCCTGGGGCTCGGCACCGGGCTGCTGGCCGGCCTGTACCCGTCGTGGCGGGCGAGCCGTGTCCAGCCCGTCGAGGCCCTGCGCCGGTGACACCGCACCAGGAGGACTTCCGCCGGCGGCCGGTGCGAACCCGCTGACCCGGCAGCCGATTTCCAGCGGAGCGTCCCGGCCCGGGAGCTCCGCCCAACCGAGAGACGAGAGGGCAAGATGGCTGACGAGATGGTGCTTCGCGCCCAGAAGTTCATCAACACGACCTACGGCAACGGCGCGACACTCGGCATATCCAAGCTCGACGAGGACGGAAAGACCGGCTGGCCGGTCATGTACGCCCTCACCCGGGCACTGCAGTACGAAATGGGCATCACCGCGCTGTCGGACGCCTTCGGCCCGACGACCCTGTCCACCATCGGCTCCAAGTACGGCAAGCTCGACGACACGACGATCCCCTCGGCCAACTTCTGCCGGATCATCCAGTCCGCCCTGTACTGCAAGGGGTACGACGGCGGCGACATCGACGGCGTCTACAACGACCGCGTCAAGGCGGCCGTCGCCAAGCTGCACCAGAACATGGGCGTGGCCGGCACCTATCCGGGCAGCTCCCTGTGGCCGAAGACCGCCAAGGGCCTGTTCAACATGGACGCCTACGTCACGATCAGCGGCGGCTCCGACACCGTCCGCGCCATCCAGCAGTGGCTCAACGGCCGGTACGTGCTGCGCAAGGACTTCTACATCATTCCCTGCGACGGCTACCACTCCCGCGACGTCGCCAAGTCGATGCTGTTCGCCATCCAGTTCGAACTGGGCATGGCGGACGGCGTGGCGAACGGCGTCTTCGGACCGGGAACCCAGTCCGGCCTGAAGTCCCACACCGTCTCCGTCTCCAGCAACGCGACCGGTGTGTGGGCGCAGCTCTTCACGGCGGCCATGGTGCTGAACAAGAACACCGTGGCGTTCGGGAACTTCACCGAATCCGTGCGTCAGGCCGTGGTGGCGTTCCAGACCTTCAGCGGCCTTCCCGCCACCGGAGCGGGAGACTTCTCCACCTGGGCGTCCCTGCTGGTGTCCTACGGCGACCAGTCGCGCAAGGGCACGGCCTGCGACGGCGTCACCAGGATCACCCCGGAGAAGGGCGCGGCGCTCAAGGCGGCCGGCTACGCGTACGTGGGCCGCTACCTCTACAACCCGTACCCCGACGGTGATCTCCCGGAGAAGCAGATCCAGACGGGTGAGCTCTACGACATCAAGCAGGCCGGGCTGCGCTGCTACCCGATCTACCAGACGTGGAGCCGCTCGGCCGACTACTTCAGCACCACGCAGGGCACCAGGGACGCCGTCGAAGCCATCAACTGGGCCCGCTTCCACGGGTTCAAGGCCGGCACCGTCATCTACTTCGCGGTCGACTACGACGCGATGGACGGTGAGGTCACCTCGTACGTCGTCCCGCACTTCCGTGCCGTCACCCGCACCATCAGCGAGAACTCCCAGTACAACGTCGGCATCTACGGTGCGCGCAACGTGTGCCAGCGCGTGATCGACGCCGGGTACGCGTCCGTGTGCATGGTCTCCGACATGTCCAGCGGTTTCTCCGGCAACCTCGGTTACCCGCTGCCCTCCAAGTGGTCGTTCGACCAGATATCCACCATCACGGTGGGCTCGGGCAGCGGATACATCGAGATCGACAACAACATCGCCTCGGGCCGCGACACCGGTCAGGGCGACTTCGACGCCCCCATCCCGTTCTACGGCATCGACACCGACCTCGACACGGACGCGTACCGCGCCTCCATGCTGACCGACGTGAAGAACTACCTGAAGTCGATCGGTGTCCCCGAGACCGGCGGCGACGGCTGGACGGACTCGGACTGGGCCACCCTCGGCGGGATCTCCACCACCGAGGCCTACAACGCGGTCGTGGACGCGGACGCGCTCTTCACCTCACTGGCCCGCACGCTCAAGATCCGCAAGGCCCTGATCCAGGCTCCGGTCATGTGGGAGCTGCGCAAACTCAATCCCCTGGACTTCATCGCCGACGCCGCCGTCAAGGCCGGTGAGAAGGACGACTGCAGCACCGGCTGGGGACAGATCTTCGCCAAGACGGCCATCATGGCCCGCAACTACTGCATCGGCGAAGGCATCATCAGCGGCACGCCGATGGACTACGACAACGCGGCCGACCTGAAGACCGTGTGGAACCAGCTCCACGACGACCAGGAGTACAACATCCGCTCCGTCGCCTACACACTGATCTTCAACTCGGAGCTGCTCGGCATCCCGCGCCCGGACCTCACCAGCGACGACCACGTCACGGAAGCCGTGCTCGGCCGGTACAACGGAACGGGCCCGGACGCCGAGCAGTACGGATCGCAACTGATGGGTCTGTACCGGGTCCTGGAGAACTACAACGCCTTGTCGCGCGGCGCGTAGCACAAGCACGGAAGAAGGCTGGAGAGATGACCAGACGGTGGCCGACGGCCCTGGTGGCGAATCTGCTTCTCGGTATCCCCGCGGTGGTGCCGATCTGGCTGCTGTGGTTCCTCGCGGCGAGCCGGGTGTCGGGGCCGCCGGCGGAGGAGAACGACGGCATGGCGCTCTGGTTGGTGATCATCGTGCCGGTCGTCGTCCTCTACGGACTGCTCTGGTCGGCCGTCAACCGGCCCCTCGCACGCCGGAGCCTGCTCACCCCACGCACCTACTGGCTGCTCAGCGCCTTGGGAACTCTCCTGCCGACCACGGCACTCATCATCATTTCACCATGAAGGGAATCGAAGACGTGCAGCGCGATATACCCGGCTTTTCCAGGCGGACCGTACTGGCCCACGCGGGCGTCATCACCACCGCGGCAGCCATCACCTCCCTGACCCCGGGCGTGGCGACGGCCGCGCCGAGCAAGACCGCGTCGGCCGCGTCGGCCGAGGCCGCCGACGTGCCCACCTCCGCCAACGGCTGGCCGTTGGAGAAGGAGGCGAACCACGTCTCGACCGTGTGGACCCGGCCGGTGCCCGGCACGGGGCTGAGCATCGACGTCCGCATCGGGGACGCGGAGGCGATCCTGCTCCACGTCGTCAGACGTTTTCACTACGAGGTCGAGCAGCTCCACCGCGTCGATCTGGCCGGCTGGCAGGCGATCGGCAGCATGGACGAGAAGCTGCCGGAATCGAATCTCGCCTCCGGCACGGCGGTGCGGGTCCGCCCGGGTGCGGCCGCGAAGGGAAGCCTCTTCCCGCTCCAGGAGATCGTGCTGCGCGACATCCTCGCCGACTGCGGGGGTGTCGTGAGGTGGGGTGGTGACGACGCCCGGGTCGACGAGTCGCTGTTCTACCTCGACCGCGGTCCCGACGACCGGCAGGTCCGCGCACTGGCCGGCAGGCTCCGCAAGGGAGAGACGACTCCCGGCCACGGCGCAGGCAGCGCCGTGAACGTCATGGCCCGGTCCCGACGGGAACGCGCCGACCGGCTCGCCAAGGAGCAGCGGAAGAGCTGACCCGCATCGGCGGCCGAAGCCGGTCGGATGCTCCCCGCCCCGCTGCCCCCGGAGCGATCCTCGTCAGTCCGGGGGCAGCGGGAAAGGGCGGGGGAGCGGCGCCGCTCAGGACGGGATCACGCGGTCACGCGCGCCCACCCGTCGACCCGAACCCCAACCACGTGTGCCGGTTCCCGGCCCAGCACCAGCCGACCTTCGGCGCCCCGCGCCGCTCGCGGCCGTCGCGCCCCGTGCCGTTGCTGATCCAGATCGCGGGGGTGCGCGCGTCCAGCGACCCGTTCGCCCTGCGCAGCCGCGAGCCGATCGTCATGAAGCAGTGATTGCGGTCCAGGGCCGCGGGCTGCTGGAGCACCCAGTGGATGCCCTCGGTGAGCAGCAGGGGAGTGCGGCCCCGCCCGGTGAGCGCGGCAAGCGCCTCGTCCGGGCTCCAGTCGGCCATCTCGTCGCCCCGGTCCGGGCGGTCGACGAGATAGAGCGGCGCGTCGGGCAGGTCCGTGACGGCGTCGACCGGCGCGAAGAGGTCGACGTCCGTCATGTCGACGACGACGAACCCGGCCCTGTCGTCGCGGCGTAGCAGCGGTGCGAGGGCGGAGGCGGGCGCCCGGTCCGGGTGCACGGCGAGCAGGGCGCCCTCGCCGGCCGTCTCCCCGGCCGCCCGGGCGAAGTCGCGCAGTGCGGCGGCGTCGAGCCCCGCGATCTCGTGGACGCCGAGCTCCACCAGCCGCTCGGCCTGGACGGCCGGTGACGGCAGCGGGGGCAGGGCGGTGGCAGTGGCGTCGGTGGTGGCGGTGGCGTCGGCGGTGGCGTTGTCGGACACGGAACTCCCTCGGGCCAGGGGCGCGTACGGCGGACGTGTCCACCAACGCGCGGCCCTCCCGGTGAGTTCCGGGAGCGCCCGCCGGGCTCACTTCCCGGCGCGCCCCTCGGCGAGCGTGTGCGCGACCAGCGCGTTGGCGTGCCCGTGCCCGAGCCCGTGCTCGCTCTTGAGCCAGCCCACCAGTTCCATGTGCTTGGTGAGCGGCGAGGACCGGATGAGGTCCTGCCAGTGGGCGATCGGCTGCCCGTACTTCTTCTCGATGGACGGGAAGTAACTGGCGGGGCCCTTGACGGCGGGGGTGGTGGTCATCTCGGCGGCGCTCCTGTGTCGATCACGGTCCCGTGTGCGGGTTGTCGCCGGTATGACCGGGCGGCGGCGCAGAACTCATCGCGGGCCGGGACCGCCGGGGGCCTCCCGCGCTGTCAGTGCGCACCGCTACCGTCGGATCATGACCGATCAGGCGGCGGGGGCGCGCTCCATGGCGGTGCTCGAGGGGGTCCTCGAGCGGATCACGTACGCGAACGAGGAGACGGGGTACACCGTCGCGCGCGTGGACACCGGCAGAGGCGGCGGCGACCTGCTCACCGTCGTCGGCTCGCTGCTCGGGGCGCAGGCGGGGGAGTCGCTGCGGATGGAGGGCCGTTGGGGCTCCCATCCGCAGTACGGCAAGCAGTTCACCGTGGAGAACTACACGACCGTGCTGCCCGCCACCATCCAGGGCATCCGCCGCTATCTCGGCTCGGGCCTGGTCAAGGGCATCGGGCCGGTCTTCGCCGACCGGATCACCCGGCACTTCGGGCTCGACACCCTCGACATCATCGAGCAGGAGCCGAAGCGCCTCGTCGAGGTGCCGGGGCTCGGCCCGAAGCGGACGAAGAAGATCGCCGACGCCTGGGAGGAGCAGAAGGCCATCAAGGAGGTGATGGTCTTCCTGCAGTCGGTCGGCGTCTCCACCTCCATCGCCGTCCGTATCTACAAGAAGTACGGGGACGCCTCCATCGGCGTCGTGAAGAACCAGCCGTACCGGCTCGCCGCCGACGTCTGGGGCATCGGCTTCCTCACCGCCGACCGCAT
This sequence comes from Streptomyces sp. NPDC001904, assembly GCF_040297005.1. NCBI lineage: Bacteria > Bacillati > Actinomycetota > Actinomycetes > Kitasatosporales > Streptomycetaceae > Streptomyces > Streptomyces sp. NPDC001904. Next base: position 28,876 of record NZ_JBEOYI010000002.1, read on the forward strand.
CGCCCAGTCCGTCGGCATCCCGCACGACAGCCCCGAGCGCGTCAAGGCCGGTCTGCAGTACGCCCTGTCGCAATCCACCGACCAGGGCCACTGCTTCCTGCCCGAGGAGCGGCTGATCGCCGACGCGGTGAAGCTGCTCCAGGTCGACACGGGGCTCGTGATCGAGTGCCTGGCCGCGCTAGCCGAGCCCGACGAGGACTCCGGCGAGGTCGGCGTCGTACGGGAGCAGGTCCCCGGCGAGCACGGGGAGCCGGTCACCGCCGTCTATCTCGTCCCCTTCCACCGGGCCGAACTCTCGCTCTCCGCCCAGCTGCTGCGGCTGCTGCGCACCGACACCGACCGGCTGCCCGCCTTCCGGGACGTCGCCTGGGACAAGGCCCTGTCCTGGCTCGCCGACCGGACCGGGGCGACGCTCGCGCCCGAGCAGGAGGCGGCCGTCCGGCTGGCGCTGACGGAGAAGGTCGCCGTGCTGACCGGCGGCCCCGGCTGCGGCAAGTCGTTCACCGTGCGGTCCGTGGTGGAGCTGGCCCGCGCGAAGAAGGCCAAGGTGGTGCTCGCCGCGCCGACCGGGCGGGCGGCCAAGCGGCTCGCCGAGCTGACCGGCGCCGAGGCCTCCACCGTCCACCGGCTGCTCGAACTCAAGCCGGGCGGCGACGCCGCGTACGACAAGGACCGGCCGCTCGACGCCGATCTCGTCGTGGTCGACGAGGCGTCGATGCTCGACCTCCTCCTCGCCAACAAGCTGGTCAAGGCCGTGCCGCCGGGCGCCCACCTGCTCTTCGTGGGGGACGTGGACCAGCTGCCGAGCGTCGGCGCGGGCGAGGTGCTGCGCGACATGCTCAGCGACGGCAGCCCCGTCCCCGCCGTCCGCCTCACCCGCATCTTCCGCCAGGCCCAGGAGTCCGGCGTCGTCACCAACGCCCACCGCATCAACTCCGGTACGCCTCCGCTGACCCAGGGCCTCAAGGACTTCTTCCTCTTCGTGGAGGAGGACACCGAGGAGGCGGGGCGGCTCACCGTCGACGTCGCCGCCCGCCGCATCCCCGCCCGGTTCGGTCTCGATCCCCGCCGGGACGTCCAGGTGCTGGCCCCCATGCACCGCGGCCCGGCCGGCGCCGGGAATCTGAACGCGCTGCTCCAGCAGGCCGTCACCCCCGCCCGCCCCGACCTGCCCGAGAAGCGGTTCGGCGGCCGGGTCTTCCGCGTCGGCGACAAGGTCACCCAGATCCGCAACAACTACGAGAAGGGGGCGAACGGTGTCTTCAACGGCACGGTCGGCGTCGTCACCGCACTCGACACCGACGAGCAGAAGCTCACCGTCCTCACGGACGAGGACGAGCCGGTCGAGTACGAGTTCGACGAACTGGACGAGCTGGCCCACGCCTACGCCGTCACCATCCACCGCTCACAGGGCAGCGAGTACCCCTGCGTCGTCATCCCGGTCACCATGAGCGCGTGGATGATGCTCCAGCGCAATCTCCTCTACACGGCCGTCACGCGCGCCAAGAAGCTGGTCGTGCTGGTCGGGTCGCGGAAGGCGCTGGCACAGGCGGTGCGCACGGTTTCGGCGGGTAGGCGCTGTACTGCGCTGGATTTCCGGCTGGCGGGCAGGACTCCTCAAAAGATTTGATCGATCAAATGAGTCGCAAACGTCACAGGCTACTTCCGGAACCAGGGTGATAGGGGGCAGGATGGGCAGGCTGGCGGCACTGAGTGCCGCCATTCGGTCCAATGGACGACCCCGAGTGCACTCTGCTGGGCCAAGTGGGGGATGGTAGAGACAGTCAGGGCACCTCGAAGAAGAGGCACTACGTCGGTGAGGGACGAGACGTGAGCGAGCACAACGACAAGGCTGTAGTACTGCGGTACGGCGATGGCGAGTACACCTACCCGGTGATCGACAGCACCGTCGGCGACAAGGGCTTCGACATCGGGAAGCTCCGGGCCCAGACAGGACTGGTGACCCTCGACAGCGGATACGGCAACACCGCCGCCTATAAATCCGCGATCACCTACCTGGACGGCGAAGAGGGCATCCTCCGCTACCGCGGCTACCCGATCGAGCAGCTGGCCGAGCGCTCCACCTTCGTGGAGGTGGCCTACCTGCTGATCAACGGCGAGCTTCCCACCGTGGACGAGCTCTCCACCTTCAAGAACGAGATCACGCAGCACACCCTGCTGCACGAGGACGTCAAGCGGTTCTACGACGGGTTCCCGCGCGACGCCCACCCGATGGCCATGCTGTCGTCGGTCGTCTCGGCGCTGTCCACCTTCTACCAGGACAGCCACAACCCGTTCGACGAGAAGCAGCGCCACCTCTCGACGATCCGCCTTCTCGCCAAGCTCCCGACGATCGCGGCCTACGCGTACAAGAAGTCGCAGGGCCACCCGGTGGTCTACCCGCGCAACGACCTCGGCTACGTCGAGAACTTCCTGCGCATGACCTTCTCGGTGCCGGCCGCCGAGTACGAGCTGGACCCGGTCGTCGTCTCCGCGCTCGACAAGCTGCTCATCCTGCACGCGGACCACGAGCAGAACTGTTCGACGTCCACCGTGCGTCTGGTCGGCTCCTCGCAGGCCAACATGTTCGCGTCGATCTCGGCGGGCATCTCGGCCCTCTGGGGTCCGCTGCACGGCGGTGCCAACCAGTCGGTCCTGGAGATGCTGGAAGGCATCCAGGCCTCCGGCGGCGACGTCGACACCTTCATCCGCAAGGTGAAGAACAAGGAAGACGGCGTGAAGCTCATGGGCTTCGGGCACCGCGTCTACAAGAACTTCGACCCCCGGGCGAAGATCATCAAGGCGGCGGCGCACGACGTCCTCTCCGCGCTCGGCAAGTCCGACGAGCTGCTGGACATCGCGCTGAAGCTGGAAGAGCACGCGCTGGCCGACGACTACTTCGTCGAGCGCAAGCTCTACCCGAACGTCGACTTCTACACCGGCCTGATCTACCGGGCCATGGGCTTCCCGACCGAGATGTTCACGGTGCTCTTCGCCCTCGGCCGTCTCCCGGGCTGGATCGCCCAGTGGCACGAGATGATCAAGGAGCCCGGGTCGCGCATCGGCCGCCCGCGCCAGATCTACACCGGCGTCGTCGAGCGCGACTTCGTTCCGGTGGAGCAGCGCTAGACGCTCCGCCCGGGGCCCGGTGAACGATCGCGCCGTGACCGGTGCGGTCGGGTGTTCGCCGCGGCCCCGTCGTGGTTGCTCGCGCAGTTCCCCGCGCCCCTTCGGGGGCGCGGTATCGCGAAGGCGTAGTAGAAAGCGCCCCGCTGTCAGTCCCCCCACGGGCCGACAGTCGGGGCGCTTTCCTTTTCCCGGTTCGGATTCCCCCCACGGGATCCGGCCGGGCGTCTGTGGTGCGTCGGTCGCCGAAGCACGTACGACCGGGTGGGCCGCTCAAGCTTCCCCGGTGCACGTGCCCCGGCCAACGCATTCGGATCCGTCCCCCAAGACGGGCCCGCTCGATACGGAAACGCCCCCCAAGACGTTCCTGCATCGCCTCCTTAGACTCACGGGACCTGCAAAGGGTTACGTTCGGATCGGTGTGATCTGCGTCTCTTGCATATGTCCTGTGCGTGCGCAAGAGGACCGATATGGGGATATCGGCTCCTGCGTGGGAGTACTGCAATTGTGCCGTGTGGATTGTGTGGAGGTCCAGGCGTAACTAGGTGAACTTGCGAACTCGAACGCTGTTTGTGACCACAAACACGGATGAGAACGCCATAGCGGACCCCCGGCCGGGGGTCAGATCCGGCCGACGAGCTCGTAACCGGCCTCGTCGACCGCGGCGCGGACCGCCTCCTCGTCGAGCGGGGCCGCGGAGACGACCGTGACCCGGCCGGTGGCGGCGGCCGCCGTGACCGAGGCGACGCCGTCGAGCTCGGAGAGCTCGCCGCTCACCGCGCCCTCGCAGTGGCCGCAGGTCATGCCCTTGACCTCGTAGACGGCGGTGACGGCACCCTCGGCGGCCGAGGCGGCGGCGTCCGAGTGGCACGCGCCGCCGCAGCAGGAACCGGCCGACTCGGCGTCGATCTGCGGAAGCTCGGTGTGGGCGCTCATGTCGTTCTCCTGGAGGGGCGTGGAGTACTGGGTGCCGGGTACCCCCGGCATCGTCTGACGCGCACGACCCTATACCCCTAGGGGGTATTTTTCCAAGAAGGATCGCGCCGCGCGAGCGAACGTGCCCAGGAGAGGCCGAAGAGCGAGACCAGGACCAGCCCGCCGATCGAGAACAGCGTGAAGAGATGCTTCTGGGCGTCGGTCGGCTCCGGCAGGTACCCCTGCGCGAAGAGGCTGCGGTCCAGGCCCGTGGCGGTCAGCCGGGCCACCAGCCACAGCGCGATGCCGTGCATCGAGTCCCACAGGGCGTGCAGCAGGGAGACACCGAGGTAGGTGAGGACGACCGGGGCCGTGAACCGGTAGCGGCCGTTCGGCCGGCGGAAGGAGAGCAGCACCGCGCCGGAGATCGCCGTCCACAGGCCGTGGCCGAACGGGGCGAGCAGGCCGCGCAGCACCTCCGTCTCCAGCAGGGAGCGCAGGTCGATGCCCTTCATGGTGACCGCCGCGTTGAACGCGTACCCCGCGCTCTCGAACGCCGCGAAGCCGAAGCCGACCGTGGCGCCCAGGATCAGCCCGGCGCGCAGGCCGCTGACGCGCGGATGGCGGTGGAGCACGTACATCAGGGCGGCCAGCTTGACCGCTTCCTCGATCAGGCCGACCCCGACGAACATCCAGACGGACGGGTGCACGAGGTAGTACTCCATGACCGAGGCCCCGAGCACGCCCAGGATGCCGCCGATCAGGAAGCAGCCCAGGATCAGGTTCACGCCCAGGTCGCGGCCGTGACGCTCGTACGCCCACAGGACGAAGACCGCCGGCACGAGGAAACTGCCGAGCAGGATGAGGGTGGGCAGCAGGGTGGTGTTCTTCGTGGCGTACGTGACCACCGCCGTCAGGACCCACAGTGCCAGGCCGCCCCACAGGCAGCGCCGCCAGAGTCCGCTGCGGATCTGGGGTCCCGGCGGTGCGGGCTGCTGCGGGATCCGCGCCTGCGGTGCCCCGGAGGGCTGGTGGTTCGCCACGGTGGTCCTCCGACTTCCCTGCAACTGACAGTGCTTATGGGTGATTTGCCGGAATCCTATGGTAGACAGCCGCTATGTCGCAGCCTGGGACGCTCATTCTGATCATGACCATCGCGGTCCTGGCGCCGCTCCTGGCCTACGGTGTCGGGCGCTGGCTGCCCGTTCCGCTGGTGATCTTCGAGATCCTGCTGGGCATCCTGGTCGGCCCCGACGTGCTGGGCTGGGCCACCAGTCACGGAGAGGTCGTGGACACGCTCTCCGACCTCGGGCTCGCCATGCTGATCTTCCTCGCCGGGTACGAGATCGAGTTCGACAAGATCCGCGGCAGCACCCTCAAGCGGTCCCTCTGGGCCTGGGCCGTCGCGCTCGCCGTCGGGCTCGTGCTCGCCATCGCGCTCGCCGACTGGTCGTACGCGCGCGGGGTGTACGTGGGCACGGCCCTCACCAGCACGGCCCTGGGCACCATCCTTCCCGTCCTGCGCGATTCCGGTGATCTGCACTCGCGGTTCGGCAGCGTGCTGATGGCGTTCGGCGCGGTCGGCGAGTTCGGGCCGATCATCGCCATGGCACTGCTGCTCAGCGGGCGCTCGCCGCTCGACTCGGCGCTGCTCCTGCTGGCCTTCGCCGCGCTCACCGCCCTCGCCGTGCTGTGGGCGATGCGGCCGCGGCCGCCGTGGTTCTCGCGGGTCATCGCCAAGACCCTGCACAGCAGCGGACAGTTCGCGGTACGGCTCGTGGTGCTGCTGCTCGCGCTGATGCTCGGCCTCTCGCAGGTGCTCGGGGTGGACACGCTGCTCGGGGCGTTCGCCGCCGGGATGATCGTCCGGCTCGTGCTGCACGGCGCCGCACCCGAGAGCGCCGACGAGGTGCTCGGCAAGGTGGAGGCCATGGGCTTCGGGTTCCTGGTGCCGGTCTTCTTCGTCGTCACGGGGATCGACTTCGACCTGCAGGCGCTGCTCGACGGCGGCACCGCGCTGCTCCTGGTGCCGGTCTTCCTCGCCCTGTTCCTCGTGGTGCGCGGCCTGCCGGTGTACGCCTTCGCGCCGGCCGACCTGATCGGCCGCGACCGGTTCGCCCTCACCTTCTTCTCCTCGACCGCGCTGCCGCTCGTCGTCGCCATCACCACCATCGGTGTGGACGACGGCGCGCTGCCCACGGACGTGGCGGCCGCCCTGGTCGGCGCCGCGATGGTCTCCGTACTGGTGTTCCCGCTGGTCGGGTTGAAGCTGCGGGCCGGCAAGGGGGAACGGGCGCTGCCGCAGGGGCCGGTCAAGGGGGCCGAGTCGTGGTGAACCCGGAGCGGCGGGGCTTGTGCGACGGCGGCTCGTGGCGTGGGGTGACGAGGGCGAAGATCATCGGCTGACGGAGAGGGCGGGCACATGCGCGCGGTTGTCTTTGAACGGTACGGGGAACGGGCCGAGGTGCGGGAGGTGCCGGACCCGGTGGCCGCGCCGCACGGGGTCGTCGTCCGGGTGGCGGCGACCGGGGTCTGCCGCAGCGACTGGCACGGCTGGATGGGGCACGACCCGGACATCGTGCTGCCGCACGTGCCCGGGCACGAGCTGGCCGGGGTCGTGGCGGAGGTGGGCGCGGACGTGCGCGGCTGGCGGGTCGGGGACCGGGTGACCGTGCCCTTCGTGTGCGCCTGCGGGCGGTGCGCGGCGTGCGCGGCCGGGGACCAGCAGGTGTGCGAGCGGCAGACGCAGCCCGGATTCACCCACTGGGGTTCCTTCGCCGAGTACGTGGCTCTGGACCACGCCGACGTGAACCTCGTCGCGGTGCCCGAGGACATGGAGTTCACGACGGCGGCCTCGCTCGGCTGCCGGTTCGCGACCGCCTACCGGGCCGTGGTGCAGCAGGGGCGGGTCGCGGCCGGGGAGTTCGTGGCCGTGCACGGGTGCGGGGGCGTCGGCCTCTCCGCCGTGATGATCGCGGCGGCGGCCGGGGCCCGCGTGGTGGCCGTCGACGTCTCCGCCGGGGCGCTGGAACTGGCCCGCCGGTTCGGGGCCGTCGCCTGTGTCGACGCCGGGGCCGGCGCGGACGTGGCGGGGGCCGTGCGGGAGCTGACCGGGGGCGGGGCACATCTGTCGCTGGACGCGTTGGGGGCGGGGGTGACGTGTGCGGCGTCGGTGGGGTCGTTGCGGCGGCGGGGGCGGCATGTGCAGGTGGGGTTGCTGGCCGAGGATCCTGTGGTGCCGATGGGGCGGGTGGTGGCGCTGGAGCTGGAGGTGCTGGGCAGCCATGGGATGGCCGCGCATGCCTATCCGGGGATGCTGGAGTTGGTGCGGGGCGGGGTTGTCCGGCCGGAGTTATTGGTGACGTCGGTGGTGGGGCTGGAGGATGCGGCGGGGGCGCTGGCCGCCATGGGGGAGGGCGGGACGCTTGGATCCGGGGTCACCGTGGTGACCCCGCCCGGACCGCCACCCTCCGCCTGACGGCCGGTGGGGGCTGGCCGCGCAGTTCCCCGCGCCCCTGGACCGTCGGTCGGGTGCGCCACCGTCGTGGCTGGTCGCGCAGTTCCCCGCGCCCCTGAGATGCGCACTTCGTGCGCCATCTCATCAAGAGAGGCGCGGCGGAGCCGGCCTCAGGGGCACGGGGAACTGCGCGAGAAGCCCCACCGGGCCGCGCCCGAAGAACCGCCCGAGCCCCGCCCACGAGCGAAAATCGGTTGCCCGGGGCGGGGCTGAGCTGCCAGATTGCTTCGGTTTGGGGCCGTGGGTGAGGAGAAGGGCGACGCGTGATGGCGAGCGGAAGCAAGGAGTGGCTGCGCCGGTTCGCCGCAATGTGCTGGGCCAGGCCGAAGGCCGTGGCCCTGGCCTGCACGGGCGCCGTGGCCGGAGTCCTGCTCACCACCACGACCCCCTTGATCATCCGCCGGTTCGTCGACGGAGTCGTCGTCGGGGGACACGACGAGGCCGCCCCCTGGATCACCCTGCTCCTGACGGTGGCGGCAGCCCAGTTCGCCGCGTCCTGGGTCCGCCGCTGGTGGGCCGGCAAGATCCAGTGGGGCGTCGAGCGCGACCTGCGCCTGCTCCTGCACGACGCGATCCAGCGCATCGACGGCCGCCGCCTGGACCGTCTGCGCTCCGGCGACGTCCTCAGCCGCGCCGTCAACGACGTCGCCGTCGTGCGCGACCTCACCGGATCGCTCCCCCTGCTCGCGCAGAACGGGCTGACGCTGCTGCTCACCCTCGCCGTGATGCTCACCCTCTCCCCGCTGCTCGCCTGCGTCGCCCTCGCCGTCGTCCCGCCGATGGCGCTGCTCGCCCGGCACTCCCGGGATCGGATCTACCCCGCCGACCGCGCCGTCCAGGAGCGCACCGGAGAGACGTCCGAGGCCGTCGAGTCCAACATCGCGGGCGTCCGCGTCGTCAAGGGCTTCGCCCAGGAGGACGCCGAGACGGAGCGCTACGCCGGACTGGCCCGGGGCCTGTTCGCCGCCCGCGTGCACCGGCGCTACCTCGCCGCCCGCTACGCCGGCCTGCTCGGCGAACTGCTCCCCGGCACCGCCCGGTTCGGCGTCGTCCTGCTCGGCGGCTGGCTCGCCGTGCGCGGCGACATCACCCTCGGCACCTTCGTCGCCTTCACCACCTACCTGGCCGCGATGATGGGCCCGGTCCGGATGCTCTCCACCGTCGTCGGACAGGCCCAGGAGGCCCGCTCGGGACTCGTCCGGATCTTCGAACTCGCCGACGCCGACGTGGAGGTGGCCCAGCGGCCGCACGCCACCGCCGTCGGCGACGGACCGCTCGGCGTCGCCTTCGAGGGGGTGACCTTCGCCCACGAACCCGGCGCGTCCGGTGCCGCCCCCGCCCTCGACGGCCTCGACCTCACCCTCGCCCCCGGCGAGGTCCTCGCCCTGGTCGGCGCCTCCGGCTCCGGCAAGTCCACCGTCGGCGCGCTGCTCGCGCGGCTGTACGACGCGGACTCCGGCGCCGTGCGGATCGGACCCGCCGGCGCGCTCACCGACGTACGGGAACTGCGCCTGGACTCGCTGCGCGCGGCCGTCGGCATCGCCTTCGAGGAGAGCCTGCTGTTCTCCGAGAGCGTGCGCGACACCATCCGCTTCGGCCGGCCCGACGCCACCGACGCCGAGGTGCGCGCCGCCGCCGAGGCCGCGCAGGCCGACGGGTTCGTCCGCGCCCTGCCCGACGGCTACGACACCGTGCTCGGCGCCCAGGGCCAGACCCTGTCCGGCGGCCAGCGGCAGCGGCTCGCGCTGGCACGGGTGCTGCTCACCGACCCGCGCATCCTCGTCCTGGACGACGCCACCTCCGCCGTCGACCCGAAGGTCGAGGCGGCCGTCCTCGCCTCCCTGCGCGACCAGCTGGCGGGCCGCACCGTCCTGCTCGTCGCCCACCGCCGCTCCACGCTCCGCCTCGCCGACCGCATCGCCGTCCTGGAGGCGGGCCGCGTCCTCGACACCGGCACGCACGACGAACTCACCGCCCGCTGCCCGCGCTACCGGGAGCTGATGCTCGGGGAGTTCAGGGCGGAGACCGGCGCCGAGCCCGTACCGGCCGGACCCGTCCCGCCGTCGGCCGCGCAGCCCGCACCCGACGGCGTCCCCGCGCGCGAGCCCGAGGTCGACGAGGCCCGCGCCCGCGCCGCCGACCCCGGCTTCACCCTGGGCCGGCTGCTGCGCCCCTACCGGGCCCGGCTGCTCGCCATCGGCCTGCTGCTGCTCGCCGACACCGCCCTGCTGATGCTCGCTCCCCGCCTGGTCAGTGCCGCGATCGACCTCGGGGTGCGGCGCCACGACGGGGCCGCGCTCACCGCCGTCGCCGGCGCCCTGCTGGCCACCGCCGTCGCCAACTGGCTGGTCTTCGCGGGGGAGATGCGGGCCATCGCGCGGACCGGCGAGCGGATCCTGTACGAGCTGCGCGTCAAGATGTTCGCCCATCTTCAGCGGCTCGGCCTCGACTACTTCGAGCGGGAGTCCGGCGGCGCGGCCGTCACCCGGATGGTCAGCGACGTCGCCGCGATCGGGGAGTTCCTGCAGAACGGGCTGCTCGACTCGGTCGTCAGCGTCCTGCTGTTCACCGGGGTGCTCGCGGTGATGTTCGCCCTCGACACCGGCCTGGCCCTCACGGTCCTCGCCGTCGTCCCCGTGCTCGCCGTCGCCTGCTGGTGGTACGGGCGGGTCTCCAAGCGCCGCTACGACCGCGCCCGCACCCAGCTCGGCGACCTCAACAGCGCGTTCCAGGAGGCCATCGACGGGGTGCGGGTCACCCAGGCGTACCGCAGGCAGGACCGCAGCGCCGCCCGCTTCCACGTCCTCGCCGAGGAGCAGCGGGTCCTCCAGATGCACTCCCAGCGCTCGCTCGCCTGGTTCTTCTCCGCCGTGGAGTTCCTCTCCGACGCCACCACCGCCCTCATCCTCGGCGTCGGCGCGTGGCGGGTCGCGGACGGCGCGGCCAGCACCGGCACCGTCGTCGCCTTCCTGCTCTACGTCGGCCTGGTCTTCGGCCCGATCCGCAATGCCTCGCAGCTCCTCGACGGCTACCAGCGGGCCCGCGTCGGCCTCGGCCGCTGCCGTGAACTCCTGCGCGAGCGGCCGACGGTCACCGAGCCGCACCGCCCGCTGCCGCTGCCCACCTTCGGCAGCGCCGGGCGGATGCGCGGCGAGGTGGTGCTGAAGGACCTGCACTACGCGTACGAGGGCGGCGCCGAGCGGGCCCTGGACGGGGTCAGCGCCCGGATCGGCGCCGGGGAGACGGTCGCCGTCGTCGGCACGACCGGCGCGGGGAAGTCGACCCTGCTCAAGCTGATCGCCCGGATGTATCTGCCGACCGGCGGCGCCGTCGAGATCGACTCGGTGGACCTGCGCGCGATGGACGGCGTCGCCTACCGGAGCCGGATCGGGCTCGTCCCGCAGGAGGCGTACCTCTTCGGCGGGACCGTGCGCGACGCCATCGCCTACGGGCGTCCCGGCGCCTCCGACGCGGAGGTGCGGGCGGCCGTCGAGGAGGTCGGCGCGCACCGGATGATCGCGGGACTGCCGCAGGGGTACGGACACCGGCTCACCGAGCGCGGCCGGAACCTCTCCGCGGGCCAGCGGCAGTTGATCGCGCTGGCCAGGGCCCGTCTCATCCGCCCGGACCTGATGCTCCTCGACGAGGCGACCGCGGCGCTCGACCTGGCCACGGAGGCCGCGGTGGGACGCGCGGTGGAGGCGGCGACGGCCGCCCCCACCACGATCGTCGTCGCGCACCGCCTGACGACGGCGGCCCGGGCGGACCGCGTCCTCGTCCTGGAGGGGGGCCGCCTCGTGGAGGACGGCCCCCACGAGGAGCTCGTCGCGGCCGGCGGCCCCTATGCCGCGCTCTGGTCCGCGTACGACGACGGGGTGGTCCCCGCCTAGAGCCTGCCCGGGGTGGGGGCCGGTCCGGGTCAGCCGGTGGAGCGGCCGCGGTTGCCGGGGCGGGCGGCCACCCACGCCCGGACCGTGTCGGCGTACCAGTAGGGCTTGCCGCTCTCGACGTGGTCCGGCGGGGGCAGCAGGCCGTGCTTGCGGTACGAGCGCACGGTGTCGGGCTGCACGCGGATGTGCGCGGCGATCTCCTTGTACGACCAGAGCCTGCGGTCGGCCATCGGTGGCTCCTTCCCTGGCGGGTGTCGCCCGGCGGCTCGGGGGTGGCCGCCGGTGATCACTCACCTTGTGCCCGGAGAACGACGGGCGCGGAGCAGGGGGGAGGGGCTGTAGGACGCCTGTGACGCAGAACCCGCGTAGGGCGGACACCCGTGACAGTAAAGGGGCGTTTGTGACGTGAGTGATGCAAAGGGGGCGCTGTGACAGCGCATGCACCGGCGCGGTCGGGGGAGGAGCGGACGCGCGGTGGGTCGGGCCCGTCCCCGGCTCGCACTCGTGTCCGAGCAGGGGGAACCCCCGTTCTCCGGACCCGGCCCACCGTCTCCCGCATCCCCCGGCCAAGTGGCCCGAAGGGACAAGAGTGCCTCAGGGGTGACCGGCGGTCTTGGACAAAGGCGCACTTCCGGCGCGCGGACCGTGGCGCAGGACCAGGCTCGTCGCCTCCCCGGCGAGCCGGTCGGTGGCCGGCGGACCGCCCGCGTCGACATGGACCCCGCGGGCGAGGAAGAACTCGCGCGGGGTGCAGCCGGTCATCGCCTTGAACTCGCCGCTCAGATGGGCCTGGTCGTAGTAGCCGCAGGCCGCCGCGGTCTCGACCTGGCTGGACCCGGCGCACAGCAGCCGCCGGGCGCGCTGGAGCCGCAGCACCCGGGCCGCCGCCTTCGGACTGAGCCCGATCTGCTCCCGGAACCGGTTCTCCAAGTGCCGTACGCTCCAGCCGGCCTGACCGGCGATCCGGCTCACCGGGGCGGCGCCGCCGCTGTGCGTGAGCGCGTACCAGGCCCGCACCGTGCCGCTCGCCGGGCGCGGCCCCGAGCTCAGCCAGCGGCCCAGCGTCTCGTCGATCAGAGCGAACCGGGCCCGCCAGGACGGCAACCGGCCCAGCTCGTGGGCGAGTTCGTCCACCGCGGCACCGGGGAACGCTCCCAGCGTGTCCGGATCCCCCCGCCAGCCGGACAGCTCGTGCAGCGGAACGCCGAACATCGTGAACGCGGCCCACGGGGTCAGCAGCACCTCCACCCCCGAGAGCCGCCCGTCGTGCTCGCCGAGGACCGGGGTGGTCGTCAGACCGGACAGGACCGACGAGAACGCGACCGAGCGCAGCCCGTCCGGCCGGGCACCGCCCGGCTCCCGCTGCCCGCCGACACCGACCCAGCCGCCGGTCGCCTCGGTGACCCGGACCGTGCCCTCGAACCCCAGCATCAGCGTCACGGCGCCGATCGGCGCCTCCAGCCGGGCGCGCGGCCCGGGGAAGGCGAGCCGGAAACCGCGGTAGCCGATGACGCCGGGGCGCAGACTCGCGTGCGGGCGGGCCTGCGCGGTCTCCCAGGTGCCGTCGGGGCAGCGCGCGGGGCGGACGGCGGGGCGCGCGGGGCCGGGCGCGCGCGAGGCACGTGAACTCATCCGCCGATAGTGCTACACCCCGCACGACCTCAGATAGCCCCTGGTGCGCCGGGCGATCGGCAGCGGCCGGTCCGGATCGCACGGATACATGTCCTGCTCGACGATCGCGAAGAGGTCGACGTCCAGCCGGGCGGCCGCCGCGATCACCGGTTCCAACTCCGGTACCCCGCGCGGCGGTTCGCACATCACGCCCTGGGCGACGGCCGGTCCGAAGGGGGTGCCGTCGGCGCGCACCCCCGCGAGAACGGCCGGATCGACCTGCTTGAGGTGCAGATAGCCGATGCGCTCCCCGTACGTCTCGATCAGCTTGACGCTGTCGCCGCCGCAGTACGCGTAGTGCCCGGTGTCCAGGCAGAGCGACACGAGGCCGGGGTCGGTGGCGTCGAGGAAGCGGGTGACGTTCTCCTCGGTGTCGACATGGGTGTCGGCGTGCGGGTGGAAGACGAGGCGCAGCCCGTACCGGTCGCCGACCTCGCGCGCGAGCCGCTCCGTCTGGGCGGCGAGATGGCCCCACTGCTCGGCGGTGAGCGTGGAGTCCTCCAGCACCTGCCCGGTCTTGTCGTCGCGCCAGAAGGACGGGATGACGACCAGGTGCCCGGCGCCCATGTCCCGGGTCAGCGCGGCGATCGACGCCACGTGCTCCCAGGTCTTCTCCCACACGTCCGGGCCGTGGTGGAGCCCCGTGAAGACGGTGCCGGCCGAGACCTTCAGGCCGCGCCGCCCGGTCTCCTCGGCGAGGGTGCGCGCATCGCTCGGCAGATATCCGTACGGGCCCAGCTCGATCCACTCGTAGCCCGCGGCGGCGACCTCGTCGAGAAAACGCTGCCAGGGGACTTGACGCGGATCCTCGGGGAACCAGACGCCCCAGGAGTCGGGCGCCGAACCGACGCGGATGCGTGAGGGGCGTGATGTCGGGCTTGTCTGGGTCGCCATGGGGCCAGCCTTCGACGCCCCGGAGGACGTGTCAAGTGTTCGTCCGAATGTCCGGACAAAATGTTGACAGGCGGGCGGGGCGGGGCTAGACCGGTGCTACCGACCGCTGTCGAAGGGATCCTGCATGGCCCGCGATGAGTTCGACCTGATCACGATGGGGCGGATCGGAGTCGACCTGTATCCGTTGCAGGCGGGCGTGGGTCTCGCGGACGTGTCGTCGTTCGGCAAGTTCCTCGGCGGCTCCTCGACGAACGTCGCGGTCGCGGCGGCCCGGCTCGGGCTCCGCGCGGCCACCGTCAGCCGGACCGGGCGCGATCCCTTCGGCGACTATCTCCGGTCCCAGCTGCGGGAGTTCGGGGTCGACGAGCGCTGGGTGACCCCGGTCGACGGGCTCCCCACGCCGGTCACCTTCTGCGAGATCTTCCCGCCGGACGACTTCCCGCTCTACTTCTACCGGCGGCCCTCGGCGCCGGATCTGCAGATCGCGGCCGACGAGCTCGACCTGGACGCGATCGGCTCCGCCGGGATCTTCTGGATGACCGGTACGGGCCTGAGCGCCGAGCCCAGCCGCGGTGCCACGCTCGCGGCGCTGGCGCACCGTGCGCGCGGCGGGCACACGGTGTTCGACCTCGACTGGCGGCCGATGTTCTGGTCCGAGCCGGACGCGGCACGGCCCTTCTACCGCCAGGCGCTGCGGCACGCGACGGTCGCCGTCGGCAACGTCGACGAGGTCGAGATCGCGACCGGTGAGCGCGAACCGGTCGCCGCCGCCCGGGCGTTGCTGTCGTACGGGGTGCGGCTCGCCGTCGTGAAGCAGGGGCCGCGCGGTGTCCTCGCGATGACCTCCGACGGCCGCTCCGCCGAGGTCCCGCCCCTGCCCGTCGAGGTCCTCAACGGCCTCGGCGCCGGCGACGCGTTCGGCGGCGCCCTGTGCCGTGGCCTGCTGGCCGGCTGGGACCTGGACCGCATGATGCGGTACGCGAACGCGGCCGGCGCCATCGTGGCCTCCCGCCTGGAGTGCTCGTCGGCGATGCCGGTCCCGGAGGAGGTGGCCGCCGCCTTGTCCTCCGGCCGGGTCCCGGCGGCCCCTCCGCCGGTCACTCGACCGAGGACGGGCCCCAATCAAGCCCCTCCGGCGATTGAGGAGCGGGGGCCGGGGCGGAGCCCCGGGGGGTGCGGCAAAGGGGCCCGCGCCGAAGATCCCCGCACACTGTCGCGGCTCCGAGCCGAGCACCCCGAAGCCGTCCAAGAGGCCGCCACCACAAGGACCCGGCGCAAGATCCTCCCCGCACCGAACACCCGCCTGATGATCGTCGCCGCCGACCACCCGGCCCGCGGAGCCCTGGCGGCAGGCGACCGCCCCCACGCCATGGCCGCCCGCGCAAACCTCCTGGAACGCCTCTGCGTCGCCCTGTCCCGCCCGGGCGTGGACGGCGTCCTCGCCTCCGCCGACGTCCTGGACGACCTCCTCCTGCTCGGCGCCCTGGAGAACAAGGTCGTCATCGGCTCCATGAACCGCGGCGGCCTCGCGGGCGCCGCCTTCGAACTCGACGACCGCTTCACCGGCTACCGCCCGGAAGACCTGACCCGCCGCCGCTTCGACGCGGGCAAACTCCTCCTGCGCATCGGCTACGACGACCCCGGCGAGGGCTCGGTACGGACCCTGGAGGCCGCCGCCCGCGCCGTCGACGCGATGGCCGAGCGCCGCCTCCCCGTGTTCGTCGAACCGTTCGTCTCCCACCGCGACCCCGGCACCGGGGCGCTGCGCAACGACCTGAGCGCCGACGCCGTCACCCGCTCCATCGCCGTCGCCTCCGGACTCGGCGGCACCTCCGCCTACACCTGGCTCAAGGTCCCCGTCGTCGACGACCCCGACACCATGGCCCGCGTCATGGAGACGTCCACCCTTCCGGCGGTACTGCTCGGCGGCGACATCAAGGAGGGCGACCAGGACGCCACGTACGAGAAATGGCGCACGGCGCTCCGACTCCCCACGGTGCAGGGCCTGGTGGTGGGCCGCTCCCTGCTGTACCCACCGGACGGCGACGTCGCGGCCGCGGTCGATACGGCCGTCGGACTGCTCTAGAGAGGAGAGTGGAGGAATGACCTACCTCCCCAGGGGCAGCGCCGCCGACGGCCCCTACGCCCTGCACGTGGACCCCGACCGCATCCCGGGCAAGCCGCCCTGGTCCCGCGCGGGCCTGCGCATCGTCGAGGTGGAGCCCGGCGGACGGCACGCCTTCGACACCGGCGGGAGCGAATGGATCGTGCTGCCGCTGACCGGCGGTTGCTCCGTGCGCACCCCGGAGCGGATCATCGAACTCCGCGGCAGAGAGAGCGTGTTCAGCGGCGCGAGCGACTTCGCGTACGTACCGCGCGACACCCGCGCAGAGATCGCCTCCGGTGCGGGAGGCCGCTTCGCCCTGGCAGGAGCGAAGTGCGGACGACGACTCCCCGTCCGCTACGGCCCCGCACCGGAGGTACCCGTCGAGGACCGGGGCAGCGGCACCAGCGCCCGCCAGGTCCGCAACTTCGCCGCCGCCGGCGCCTTCGACTGCGACCAGCTCATCGCCGTGGAAGTGATCACGCCGGGCGGTAACTGGTCCTCGTACCCGCCCCACAAGCACGACGAGCACCGCCCGGGCGAGGAGTCGGAGCTGGAGGAGATCTACTACTTCGAGATCGACGGACCCGAGGGCGGCCCCGAGGGATACGGGTATCAGCGCGTGTCGCCGTCCCGCCCCGGCGGCACCGAGCTGCTCGCCGAGGTCCGCACCGGGGACGCCGTCCTGGTCCCGGACGGCTGGCACGGCCCCTCGATCGCCCAGCCGGGTCACGCCATGTACTACCTGAACGTGATGGCGGGTCCGGGGGAGGAGCGGGAGTGGAAGATCTGTTTCCACCCCGACCACGTGACGGAGGGATACCGATGACCGAGCCGACGCCGATGCCGCCGAAGACGCCGAAGACGCAGACGATCCCGACGGCGCGGCTCACGACCGCACAGGCCCTCGTCCGCTTCCTCTCCCGCCAGTACTCCGAGCGTGACGGCACCCGGCAGCGCCTCATCACCGGCGCCTGGGGCATCTTCGGGCACGGCAACGTGGCGGGGGTCGGCCAGGCACTGCTCCAGTACGCCGACGACCTGCCGTTCCACCAGGGCCGCAACGAACAGGCGATGGTGCACGCGGCGGTCGGCCACGCACGCCAGCGCGACCGGCTCTCGGCGCACGCGGTCACCACCTCCATCGGCCCCGGCGCCACCAACCTCGTCACCGGCGCCGCCCTCGCCACGGTCAACCACCTCCCCGTGCTCCTCCTGCCCGGCGACGTGTTCGCCGCCCGCCCCGCCGACCCGGTGCTCCAGCAGCTCGAGGTCCCGTACGCAGGCGACGTGTCGGTCAACGACTGTCTGCGCCCGGTGTCGAAGTACTTCGACCGGATCACCCGCCCCGAGCAGCTGATCCCCGCCGCGCTCCAGGCGATGCGCGTCCTCACCGACCCCGTCGACACGGGCGCCGTCACCCTCGCCCTGCCGCAGGACGTCCAGGCGGAGGCGTACGACTGGCCGGACGACTTCTTCGCGGAGCGCGTCTGGACCGTCCGCCGCCCCGCTCCCGACGCCGCCGAACTTGCCGCGGCCGTAAGGGCGTTGACGGAAGCGCAGCGGCCGCTGATCGTCGCGGGCGGCGGGGTCCACCACAGCGGCGCCGAGGACGCGCTGGCCGCCTTCGCCGAGGCCACCCGCATCCCGGTCGCGTCCACCCAGGCGGGCAAGGGCTCGCTGAGGTACGACCACCCGGCCGACGTCGGCGGCATCGGCCACACCGGCACGGCGACCGCGAACGAACTGGCCCGCACCGCCGACCTCGTCCTCGGCGTCGGCACCCGCTACACGGACTTCACCACGGCGTCGGGCACCCTCTTCGCCCACCCCGGCGTCCGCTTCCTCAACCTCAACGCCGCCGCCTTCGACGCGCACAAACTGGCCGCGCTGCCGCTGGTCGCCGACGCCCGCGAGGGCCTGACCGCGCTCCACCGGGCGCTCGGGGAGGGCGTGCGCGCCACACCGGCCCAGATCGCCGAGTACACCGAGGACAAGGAGCGCTGGGAGTACCGCGTCGACGCCTGCTACACCGCCGACGACGACCTCGTCCGCCCGACCCAGACCCAGGTGCTCGGCCTGCTCGACGAGTTGGTGACCGGCGACGACATCCTCATCAACGCCGCCGGCTCCCTCCCCGGCGACCTGCACAAGCTGTGGCGCACCCGCTCCCGCGACCAGTACCACGTCGAGTACGGCTACTCCTGCATGGGCTACGAGATCCCGGCCGCCCTCGGCGTCGCGCTCGCCGCGCCCGGCCGCCCGGTGTGGGCGCTGGTCGGCGACGGCACGTACCTGATGATGCCGACCGAGCTGGTCACGGCGGTCCAGGAGAACATCCCGGTCAAGATCGTCATCCTGCAGAACCACGGGTACGCGTCGATCGGCGGCCTCTCCGCGTCCGTCGGCGCGGAGGGCTTCGGCACCCAGTACCGGTATCCGGGGAAGGAGGGGCCGTACTCCGGGGCCCCGCTCCCCGTCGACCTCGCCGCCAACGCGGCCAGCCTCGGCCTCGACGTGCACCGGGCCAAAACGGTCAGGGACCTGCGCGAGGCGCTCGCCGCGACCCGCGCCGCGACCCGGCCCACATGTGTCTACGTCGAGACCGAAACGGCAGACACAGTGTCGGGCCCGCCCCCCGCACAGGCGTGGTGGGATGTCCCCGTGGCCGAGACGGCCGACCGTCCGTCGACCGTCAAGGCCCGCGAGGAGTACGACCGGCACGTCACCGCCCGACGCCGCCACCTCTGAGACACCACAGGAGTTGCCCCATGTCTGACAGCGTTGCCAAGACCGTCCACCACTGGATCGGCGGCAAGTCCGTCGAGGGCGTGTCCGGCCAGCACGGCCCGGTCACCGACCCGGCGACCGGCGCCGTGACGACCCGGGTCGACTTCGCCTCGGTCGACGAGGTGGACGCGGCGGTCGCGGCGGCCAAGGGGGCATTCGCGAGCTGGGGCCAGTCCTCGCTGGCCAAGCGCACCGAGATCCTGTTCCGCTTCCGCGCGCTGCTCGACGCCAACCGCGACGCGATCGCCGAGCTGATCACCGCCGAGCACGGCAAGGTGCACTCGGACGCGCTCGGCGAGGTCGCCCGCGGCCTGGAGATCGTGGACCTGGCCTGCGGCATCAACGTCCAGCTGAAGGGCGAGCTGTCGATGCAGGTCGCCAGCCGCGTCGACGTCTCCTCGATCCGCCAGCCGCTCGGTGTCGTGGCGGGCATCACGCCGTTCAACTTCCCGGCGATGGTCCCGATGTGGATGTTCCCGATCGCCATCGCGTGCGGCAACACCTTCGTCCTGAAGCCGTCGGAGAAGGACCCGTCGGCCGCCGTCAAGATCGCGGAGCTGCTGTCCGAGGCCGGTCTGCCCGACGGTGTCTTCAACGTCCTGCACGGTGACAAGGTGGCCGTCGACCGCCTTCTGGAGCACCCGGACGTCGCGGCCGTCTCCTTCGTCGGCTCGACCCCGATCGCCCGCCACATCCACCGCACCGCCTCCGCGAACGGCAAGCGGGTGCAGGCGCTCGGCGGCGCCAAGAACCACATGCTGGTGCTGCCCGACGCCGACCTGGACGCCGCGGCCGACGCCGCCGTCTCGGCCGCGTACGGCTCGGCGGGCGAGCGCTGCATGGCGATCTCCGCGGTCGTGGCGGTCGGCGCGATCGGCGACGAGCTGGTCGCCAAGATCAAGGAGCGCGCCGAGAAGATCAAGATCGGCCCCGGCAACGACCCGGAGTCCGAGATGGGCCCGCTCATCACGGCCGCCCACCGCGACAAGGTGGCGTCCTACGTGAAGGGCGCGGCGGCCGAGGGCTGCGAGGTCGTCCTCGACGGCTCCGAGCACACCGTGCCCGGCTTCGAGAACGGCCACTGGGTCGGCCTCAGCCTCCTGGACCGCGTCCCGACGTCCGCCAAGGCCTACCAGGACGAGATCTTCGGCCCGGTCCTGTGCGTGCTGCGCGTCGACACGTACGAGGAGGGCGTGGCGCTGATGAACGCGTCCCCCTTCGGCAACGGCACCGCGATCTTCACCCGCGACGGCGGCGCCGCCCGCCGCTTCCAGCTGGAGATCGAGGCCGGCATGGTCGGCGTCAACGTCCCGATCCCGGTCCCCGTCGGCTACCACTCCTTCGGCGGCTGGAAGGACAGCCTCTTCGGCGACCACCACATCTACGGCAACGACGGCACGCACTTCTACACCCGCGGCAAGGTCGTCACGACCCGCTGGCCGGACCCGTCCGAGGCCCCGTCGGGCGTGGACCTGGGCTTCCCGCGCAACCACTGAGTCCGTACGCCGTCACGCGCGTGCCCGGCCGTCGACCGCGACGGCCGGGCACGCGCGCTGCCGCTACTGCGCGCCCAGCGCGGCGGCGCGCTGCTTCTCGATCTGCCGGGTGACGTCGACGGTGTCGGCGGCGGGCGGGGCCGTGATCGGCTTCGTGGCGCCGAACTTCACGAAGTCCATGGTGACCCTCATGCCGCCGCCGTCCTGGATCATGCGCACGGGCAGGTCCCGGCCGTCGACCCAGACGTCGTAGGTCAGCTTTCCGCCGCCGAGGGCGAACGCCTTGCGGGCGAGCTTCTTCTCCTCGGGGGTCATCTTCGACCGCTCGATCTGTTCCGCGCCGACGGTGCCCCGGTAGTGGGTGACGCGCTTGCCGCGGACGGTCCGGCTGCCGAGGTCCTTCACGTTCCTGGACGTGCCGAGGTACTTGAGACCGGCGGTGGGGTCGGCGTTCGTGTCCATGTTCTCGGCCCCCGCCTTGCCGGCCACGGCCGACACGTCCACCCGTACCCAGTGCTTGCCCTTGAGCGGGCCGCGCGGCTGGGGGTCCACCTCGTAGTAGTACGCGCCGTCGACCATCTTCATGGTCAGCGTCGGGTCGTCCTGCAGTGCCTGCATGTTCGCGGCGACGGTGTCCATCTCGACGTCGAGCGCGGCGCCGTCGCCCCAGGAGTAGGTGCCGTCCATGCTGATCGGCTTGCCGCCGGTCGCCTGGATGGCCGTCGTCGTCTCGACCTCGGCCGAGCCGAACCCGGACGCCTTGTCGGAGGCGCGGGTCAGCGCCGCCATGACCGAACCGGCGTGGCCGACGGCGTCGGCGGTCTTCCTCGCGGTGTCCGCGCTGCATGCCGTCGTCGCGGTCAGCGCGGCGACGGTGATGCCCGCCCAGGCCACGCTCCGTAGGTGCTTCATCTGCTCTGTCCCCGCCCCTTTTGATACTGCGTACTGCTTGCGTACTGCGTGCGTGCTGCCTGTGTGCTGTCTGTGCTTCGGCGCGGAGCGGACTTTAGCCGGGGTGGGGGTGCGGGCACACCTCAATAGACAAATCCGGCGATAGGGGCGCGGCGGGTGTCCGGACTCCGGACAAGTTCCGAAGAACTTCGGGCGGCAGGCTGCGGTTCCCGCACAGAGGGGATGTATCGGGTGTCGGAAGCGTCTCGGCGTTCCTGCCTTCGATAGCAAGGTCATCTGTCCGTGTCGCTGCATGGAAGGCGGCCGACTTTGCGAACAGCTGAGGAAGTGCGGGCGGTTGGCGCGCGGGGCGCGTACGGAATCCGTAGGGAAACGGCCGTTGACGTTCCGGTTATCGGCGATGTTCGATAACGCGCCGGGAGCGACGCACCACCCCATCCCCACAGCCTGTTCAGCCTTCGGAGGCGATAGCGCTCCCGCCCGACCCCGCTGACGTACGAGTCGATCGGAACCGCTCCATGACCGACACGCTTCGCCCGACCGCCGTCCCCGTGGACGCGCCGGAACCCGGTGCGTCCCCTCAGAAGCTCAAGCGTTCCATCGGCGTCGTCGGCGGCACCCTGCTCACGCTGTCGTGCGTGACGCCCGCCTCCACGCTCTTCGTCGTCGTCCCCGACCTCTTCGGCGACCTCGGCACCGCGACGGCCCTCACCATCGCCATCGGCTCCCTGCTCTGCATCGGCGTGGCGTTCTGCTACTCGGAGCTGGGCACCCTGATCCCCAGCGCGGGTGGCGAGTACGCCATGGTCACGACGCTGGCGGGCCGGCTCGCCGGGTGGCTGGTGTTCGTGCTCTCCCTGCTGGTCGTGATGATCGTGCCCCCGGTGATCGCCATGGGCACGGCCGACTACCTGGCCCCGCTGGTCCACCTCGACCCGTCCGTGGCGGGCGCGGGCGTGATGGGCCTCGCCACCCTCGCCGGCCTCCTCGACCTGCGCGCCAACGCCTGGATCACCGGCATCTTCCTGGTCCTCGAAGTCATCGCGGCCGCCGTCGTCGCGGTCCTCGGCTTCGCCCACTCCGAGCGCGGGGCGGGCTCGCTGTTCTCGATGCAGGTGGCGGGCGGCGGCGGCCACACGGACACCGTGACGGCGATGCTCGTCGTCTCGGGACTCGCGATCGCCCTCTTCGTCACCCAGGGCTTCTCCACGGCCGTCTACCTCTCCGAGGAACTGGAGAACCCCCGCACCTCCGTGGCCCGCACCGTCCTGGCCACCCTCGCCATCTCCACGGTGATCATCCTCGTCCCGGTCGCGGCCATCACGATGGGCGCGCCCGACCTCGCGGCGCTCACCTCGGGCAACATCAGCGGCATGGTCGAGGCCTGGTCGAACTCGGCCGTCGGCACCTTCGTCTCGCTCTGTGTCGCCCTCGCCATCATCAACGCGGGCATCGTCATGGTCATCCAGAACTCCCGCGTCCTCTTCGCCTCCGCCCGCGACAAGGCGTGGCCCGAGCCGGTCAACCGGGGCCTGGCCAAGCTCGGCCGCTTCGGCTCCCCGTGGGTCGCGACCCTGGTCGTCGGCGTGCCCGGCGCCGCCCTGTGCTTCGTGAACCTGGACACCCTGTACGGCGTGACGGGCGTCTCCGTCACCGGCATGTACCTGCTCGTCGCGATCGCCGCGCTGCTCGCCCGGCGCGGCGACCACCGCCACCAGTCCGCCTGGCGCATGCCGCTGTGGCCCGCGGTGCCGGTGGTGCTGATCGCGGTGATGGCCTACATCCTCGTCGAGCAGGAGGTCTCGTACCTGCTGTGGACGGGCGGGATCACGGCCGTCGCGACGCTCTACTGGGCCTTCTACCTGCGACCGCGCCGCGACACCCGCTGGCTGGTGTCACTGCCGGAGGACGCGCAGGCCTAGGGCGTGTCCGACGGGGTGAAGTCCCAGACGACCACCTGGCACGGCTCCTCCTGCGCGCCGCCCGCGCTGCGGTACGTGGCGAGCGCCGCGTCGTTGTCGAGGTCCACGCCGACCCACATTCCGTAGCAGCCGAGGCCGGCGGCCAGGTCGGCGAGCGTGCGGACCAGGGCCCGGGCGATGCCGCGGCGCCGGTACGGCTCGGCGACGGCGAGTTCGTACAGGAACATCTCGCGGCCCTTGTCGGGGTGCACGGTCTCGACACCGCTGACGAAGCCCGCCGGATCACCGTCGGCGTGGGCGAGGTAGAGATGGTGGCCGGGCGCCGCGAGGAACTCGGCGGCCTGCTCCTCACGCGGCGGTGCGTCGAACAGGGCGGCCGCCGCGAGCAGTTGGGCGGTCGAGGTGGCTCGGGTGATGCGCATGCGTGAGTCGTAGCACGGCGGGACGGTCGGGGGCGGGTGCGCGCGGCGGGTCCTGCGGGTGGGTTTCGGGTTGTTTCGGGTGGTGAGGGGCGGGCAGGCGGGGCGGAGCCGTTCCTGCCGCGTCCGTCTGTACCGGGTCTGTCCGTACCGCGTCCGTGGTAGGCGAGCGGCGCGCCGTACTACCCCGGGAGGGCACCCGGCTCAGACCGGGGGCGGCGGTAACTGTCAGTGGCGACCCCTACCTTTGAGGCATGGATCTACGAGTGCGCGCATGGCGTGAGCGAGTACGCGGAAAGCCGCGGCGGTGGATCGCCGTCGCGGCCGCCCTTGTGGTGCTCGCGGGCGCCGGGACCTGGACGGCCACCGCGTCGTCGGGTTCGGCGCCCACGGTGCACCGGCAGGACCGGATGATGGCCATGGGCGGCGGCGTGCGGATCGACACGTCGTTCTTCACGACGGGATCCGCGACCGAGCGGCGGCCCGCCGTGCTGCTCACGCACGGCTTCGGCGGCAGCAAGGCCGACGTGCGGGGCGAGGCGGAGAAGCTGGCCCGGCACGGATACGCGGTGCTGACCTGGTCGGCGCGCGGTTTCGGGAAATCGACCGGCAAGATCGGGCTGAACGACCCGAGAGGCGAGGTCGCGGACGTGTCGCGGCTGATCGACTGGCTGGCGAAGCGCCCCGAGGTGCAGCTCGACAAGGCCGGCGACCCCCGGGTCGGCGCGACCGGCGCCAGTTACGGCGGCGCGGTGTCCCTCCTCGCCGCCGCCCACGACCGGCGGATCGACGCCATCGCACCGCAGATCACGTACTGGAACCTCGCGGACGCCCTGTTCCCCGACGGGGTGTTCAAGAAGCTGTGGGCCGGGATCTTCTTCACCTCCGGCTCGGCGAACATCGGCTCGCGCACCAGCGAGGCGGGCCTGAAGTGCGGGCGGTTCCTGGACGAGCTGTGCGCCATGTACCAGCGGGTGGCGGTCTCCGGCGAGCCGGACGCGGCGGCCCGCAAGCTCCTGGAGGAGCGCAGCCCGTCCGCCGTCGGCGACCGCATCAAGGTCCCCACGCTGATCGCGCAGGGCCAGACCGACTCGCTGTTCCCGCTCGGGCAGGCCGACGCCATGGCCCGGCAGATCAAGGCCAATCACGCCCCGGTCGACGTGGACTGGCTGGACGGCGGGCACGACGGCGGCAACATGGAGATCGACCGGATGTCCAAGCGCGTGACGTCCTGGTTCGACCGGTACCTGAAGGACGAGCCGGGCGTCGACACCGGCCCGGCGTTCCGCGTCACCCGCACCGGCGGCGTCGACTCCACCGACGGCGCGGCCACGCTGCGCGGCGCGAGCGGCGACCGGTATCCGGGACTGCGCGGCGAGCGGCGGGTGGACGTGCCGCTCAAGTCCGCCACGGAGACGTTCCAGAACCCGCCGGGCGGCGGCCCGCCGTCCATCTCCTCGGTACCCGGCCTCGGCTCCCTGGCCAGCCTCTCCTCGCTCGGGGTCGGCGTCTCCCTCGACTTCCCCGGACAGTTCGCGCGCTTCGACTCGGCGCCGCTGGCCAGATCGGTGCGCATCACCGGATCGCCGACGGTCACGGCGCACGTGAAGTCCTCCACCGGCACGGCCGTGCTGTTCGCGAAGGTCTACGACGCCGGGCCCGGCGGCGCCCGCGAGGTGCTGCCGTCCCAGCTGGTCACCCCGGTGAAGGTGACCGGCGCGGGCGGCACCGGCAAGGACGTGCGGATCACCCTCCCGGCCATCGACCACCAGGTGCAGAAGGGGCACAAGCTGCGGCTCGTGCTGTCCGCGACGGACCTGGGCTACGCCTCGCCGGACCGGCCCGCCACCTACCAGGTGTCCGTGGCCGGCGGGCTGAGTCTGCCGACGGCGCCCGACGTGCGGACCGCCGCCACGCCGCTGCCCGGGTGGGTGTGGTGGCTGCCGCTCGGCGCGGCCGTCGTCGCCGCCGGGCTGCTGCTCACCGCGCGCCGCCGGACGACGGCACCGGCGCCCGACCCGGCGCTCGCCGACGTCCCGCTCCAGATCACGGACCTCAGCAAGCGGTACGCGAAGTCGAGCGACCGGTACGCGGTCCGCGACCTCTCCTTCCGTGTCGAGAAGGGCCAGGTCCTCGGCCTGCTCGGGCCGAACGGCGCGGGCAAGACGACGACGCTGCGCATGCTCATGGGCCTGATCGGGCCGGACGCGGGCGAGATCCGCGTCTTCGGGCACGCGATCCGTCCGGGCGCGCCCGTGCTGTCCCGCGTGGGCGCCTTCGTCGAGGGCGCCGGCTTCCTGCCGCACCTGTCCGGCCGGGAGAACCTGGAGCTGTACTGGCGTGCCACGGGCCGCCCGCCCGAGGACGCCCACATGGAGGAGGCACTGGAGATCGCCGGGCTCGGCGACGCCCTGGCCCGCGCGGTGCGCACGTACTCGCAGGGCATGCGGCAGCGGCTCGCCATCGCCCAGGCCATGCTCGGCCTGCCGGACCTGCTGATCCTGGACGAGCCGACCAACGGCCTCGACCCGCCGCAGATCCGCGAGATGCGCGAGGTGATGATCCGGTACGCGCGCGGTGGCCGCACCGTCATCGTCTCCAGCCATCTCCTCGCCGAGGTGGAGCAGTCCTGCACCCACCTGGTCGTCATGGACCGGGGCCGCCTGGT
The DNA here is from genome assembly GCF_040297005.1 of Streptomyces sp. NPDC001904. Classification (NCBI taxonomy): domain Bacteria; kingdom Bacillati; phylum Actinomycetota; class Actinomycetes; order Kitasatosporales; family Streptomycetaceae; genus Streptomyces; species Streptomyces sp. NPDC001904. The sequence continues at coordinate 55,200 of NZ_JBEOYI010000002.1, forward strand.
GCAGGCCGGGCCCGTCGACCGGATCGTCGGCTCCGGGGACACGCTTCTCGTCGGCCTGGCCGGGGAGATCACCGATCCGGTGGTCGAGAAGGTGGCCGCGCTGGCCGGGGTCGAGTCCGCCGTCCGTGCCGACGACGGTCTCCTGGTGCGCCTGTCCCCGGCCCCCGGGGAGCCCGACGGGGTGCCGGCGGCGCGGTTGCTGGCCGATCTGGTGCGGCTCGATGTGCCGGTGAAGTCCCTCGGCCCGCACCGCCGCTTGGAGGACGCGTTCCTCACGCTGATCGGGGGTGCGACGCCGTGACGGGTTCCTCGGGTGCGGCTCTCGTCGTGGTTGCTCGCGCAGTTCCCCGCGCCCCTGAGATGCGCACTTCGTGCGCCATCTCGTCAAGGGAGGCGCGGCCCTCCGTAGGAAGAGGCTGCGCGCAGCGCATGCCTCAGGGGCGCGGGGAACTGCGCGCCCAGCCCCCACCGGCGGTCAGCCGATCGACGGCCCTTCAGGGGCGCGGGGAACTGCGCGAGAAGCCCCACCGGCCCGCGGGCGCCGATGTGCGAGCCACCTCACCGACGCCCCGCGTCCCCGCCACCCCGGGAGGCCACCGATGACCGACACCACTGCCACCGTCCCCGAGCTGGCCCACGGCTACCGCCCGGCCCGCACCCTCCCCCTCCGGGTCGAGCTGGCCCGCCAGATCAAGCGCCGCCGCACCCTGGCGATGGCAGCCGTCCTCGTGCTGCTGCCGTTCGTGCTGGCCATCGCGTTCGCCATCGGCGGTGACCCGGGCGGCAGAAGCGGCCGGGTGACGCTGATGGACACGGCCACGGCGTCGGGCGCCAACTTCGCGGCGACGAGCCTGTTCGTCTCCGCGGGGTTCCTGCTCGTCATCCCGGTGGCCCTGTTCTGCGGCGACACCATCGCCTCCGAGGCGAGCTGGTCCAGCCTGCGCTATCTGCTGGCCGCACCGGTGCCCCGGGCCCGCCTGCTCCGGTCCAAGCTGACGGTCGCGCTGGGCCTCAGCCTCGCCGCGATCGTGCTGCTGCCCGTCGTCGCGCTCGCCGTCGGCACGGCCGCGTACGGCTGGGGCCCGCTGGAGATCCCGACCGGCGGAGCCCTGCCCGCGGGCACGGCGGCCCAGCGGCTGCTCGTCGTCATCGCGTACATCTTCCTGTCCCAACTGGTCACGGCAGGCCTCGCGTTCTGGCTGTCGACCAAGACGGACAACCCGCTGGGCGCGGTCGGCGGCGCGGTGTTCCTGACCATCGTCGGCAATGTCCTCGACGCGGTGACGGCGCTCGGCCACTGGCGCGACTTCCTGCCCGCGCACTGGCAGTTCGCCTGGGCGGACGTGATCCAGCCGCAGCCCGAGTGGAGCGGCATGATCCAGGGGACATCGGTGTCGGTGGCGTACGCGCTGGTGCTGTTCGCGCTCGCCTTCCGCGGGTTCGCACGGAAGGACGTGGTGTCGTAGGGGGCCCAGCCCGGGCCGCATGACCGGCGGGTCTCCGGAGGATCACCCACCGGTCACGACAGCCCACCTCCGTAACCGCTTCGAGGCCAAGGCGCAATCGCCCGGGACGAACGCCGTGGCCGCCCCGCACGTCACAGTCACAAGGTCGCCGGTACCACCGGCGCGGGACGAGCGGGAGGGCCACATGAGGACCGGACCGGACGGATCACGCAGGGTGCGGCGCCGCACCGCGGCACTGCTCGCCGCGGCGCTCGCCGGCGGACTGCTGGTGACGGGCTGCAGCGCGACGGGAACGTCGGGCTCCTCGGCCGACAGCAAGGCGAGGGAGGCCCACGGCCCCGCCGCTTCCACCGCCCCGGACGAGAGCGGCGCCGGCGGCGAGGAGGGCCCGTCCGACCACCGCTCCACCTTCGCCCTCGACGTCGACACCGCCTCCTACGGCTACGCCCGCCGCACCCTGGCCGACGGCCGTCTGCCCGACGCGGGTGCGGTCCGCCCGGAGGAGTTCGTCAACAGCTTCCGGCAGGGCTACCCGCGCCCCGAGGGCAACGGCTTCTCCGTGACCGTGGACGGCGCCCGCACCGGTGACGACGGCTGGCGCCTGATGCGGGTCGGCCTCGCCACGGCCCAGCCACCGGCGGACGGCGAACGGGCCCCGGTGACGCTGACGTTCGTCGTCGACGTCTCCGGCTCGATGGGGCAGCCCGGCCGTCTCGACCTGGTCCGCGGCGCCCTGTCCCAGCTCACCGACCGGCTCCGCGCCGACGACTCGATCGCTCTGGTCACCTTCAGCGGCGAGGCGCGGACGGTGCTCCCGATGACCCGCCTGGGCCTCAAGGGCGGCCCGGTCCGCGAGGAGGTCCAGGGCGCCGTCGACTCCCTCGAGGCCACCGACTCCACCAACCTGGAGGCGGGCCTCACCACCGGCTACGCCACCGCCGTGAAGGGCGCCAGGCCCGGGGCGACGAACCGTGTCGTCCTCCTCTCCGACGCCCTCGCCAACACCGGCGAGACCGACGCCGACGCGATCCTGGACCGGGTCGCCGACGCCCGCCGCGAGCACGGCATCACCCTCTTCGGCGTGGGCGTCGGCAGCGACTACGGCGACGCGCTCATGGAACGCCTCGCGGACAAGGGCGACGGCCACACCTCCTACGTCTCGTCGGAGGCCGAGGCCCGCAGGGTCTTCACCGAACAGCTGCCCGCCAACATCGAGTTGCGGGCCCGCGACGCCAAGGCGCAGGTCGTCTTCGACCAGGACACCGTCGCCGACTTCCGGCTCCTCGGCTACGACGACCGCCGTGTCGCCGACGACGACTTCCGGGACGACGGCGTCGACGGCGGCGAGATCGGACCCGGGCACACGGTGACGGCCCTGTACGCGGTCAGGCTCCGCGAGGGCGCACGGTCCGGGCGGGTCGCGAAGGCCACGGTGCGCTGGCTCGACCCCCGGAGCCGCAAACCCCGGGAGGCGTCCGGCGACATCGCGGTCTCCGCGCTGGGCGGGGACCTCTGGTCGAAGGAGACCTCGCCCCGGCTGCGGGTCGACGCCGTCGCCGCCTACTTCGCGCACCGCTTGAGCGAGGGCGGGAACGAGCCGTACCCGGGGGAGCCGGCACTGCCCGAACTGTCCCGGAGGGCAGAGGGATTGACCTCCGCGACGGAGGACCCGGACGTCACAGAACTCGCGGACGCCGTTCGCTCCGCGAGCAGGCTGCGCCCCGCCGACGACTGACCCACGCCGTGGCCGGTCGCGCCCCTGGGCGAGCGAAGCCCGCTTCAGGGGCGCGGGGAACTGCGCGACCAGCCCTCACCGGCCCGCAGACGAACCGGCACCTCGGAACCGGCACCTCGCAGAACCGGCACCCCACGACCGCCCCCCCCCGGAAGGGAGCCGTCAGCGAATCTGCCGCCCCGAGATCGCCCGCGCGATCACGAGCCGCTGAATCTCACTCGTCCCCTCGAAGATCGTGTAGATCTTCGCGTCCCGGTACATCCGCTCCACCGGGTGCTCCCTGCTGTACCCGGCACCGCCCAGCACCTGGATCGCCTTCTCGGTCGAGGCGACGGCCAGTTCACCGGCGCGCAGCTTCGACATCGAACCCTGCCCGGCGTCGAACACCTTGTCGTTGCGGGCCATCCACGACGCCTGCCAGATCAGCAGCCGGCACGCCTCGATCTCCGTACGGAGGTCGGCGAGGGCGAACGCGATCGCCTGGTTCTCGATGATGGGCCGGCCGAACGCGTGCCGGTCGCCCGCGTACTCCAGCGCGTACTCGTAGGCGGCGCGCGCGATGCCCAGCGCCTGTGCGCCGACCGTCGGCCGGCTGACCTCGAACGTCGACATCGCGGCCTGCCCCTTGGCCCGGCCGCCCTCGCGGGCCCGCGCGAGCCGCGCGTCCAGCTTCTCCTTGCCGCCGAGCAGGCAGTGCCCCGGAACCCGTACGTCGTCGAGGAAGACGTCCGCCGTGTGCGAGGCGCGCAGCCCCAGCTTCCGTATCTTCTTGGCGCCTTCGAGGCCGCGCGTGCCCGGCGGCACGATGAAGGCGGCCTGTCCGCGCGAGCCCAGCTCCGGGTCGACGGAGGCGACGACCACGTGGACGTCGGCGATGCCGCCGTTGGTGATCCAGGCCTTCTGGCCGCTGAGCACCCACTCGTCGCGCGCCTCGTCGTACCGGGCTCGCGTCCGCATCGCCGCCACGTCCGAACCCGCCTGCGGCTCGGAGACGCAGAAGGCCGCCACCTTCGGGTCGTCCTCGTCGCCGAAGCACTGCGGCACCCACTCGGCCAGCTGGTCGGGCGTGCCGGAGGAGAAGATCCCGGCGACCGCCAGCGAGGTGCCGAACAGCGCCATGCCGATGCCCGCGTCGCCCCAGAACAGCTCCTCGTTGGCGATCTGGAGCGAGATGCCGCTCGGGTCGCCGAACAGCTCGGCGAGCGACTCGAACCCGTACAGGCCGATCTTCGCGGCCTCCTGGATCACCGGCCAGGGGGTCTCCTCGCGCTCGTCCCACTCGGCGGCGGCCGGGCGGACCACGTCCGCCGCGAAGCCGTGCACCCAGTCGCGCAGATCCCGCTGCTCTTCGTCCAGTTCGAGAGAGAAAGCCATGACCGAACCCCGCCCCGCCCTACGCCTTGGGAATGTCGAAGTAGCGGGTCAGGCCCGCCGCGAGCGCGACATCGCCCGCGATCTTCACCTTGCGCATCATGAACATCGTGACCGGCGAGGAGTTCCCGGACACCAGCTTGAGGAAGTCGGCGTCGCCCATCACGAGCGTGACGCGCGGCTCGGCGTTCGAGCGGCCCTCGGTCACCGTGCAGGTGGCGTTCGCGATCTTCGTCTCGTAGACCGCGTCCTCGGTGTCGCCCTGCCCGGTCACCTTCCAGCGGATCAGCGCGTCGAGCGAGCCCGCGACATCGGGCTTGAACTGCCGCTCCATGCGCGCGAACACCTCCTTCAGGACCCGGGCGCGCAGCGCGGCGTCCTGCGCGATCTCGTTGATCTCCTTCGCGGACAGGCCCTTCACGATCCGCGCGAACTCCTCGGGCGTGACGCTCGCGAAGTCGAGGGAGGCGATGTCGTCGGCACCACTCATGGACCCAGTCTCCTTACTGCCAAGTAAACTTACTGCTTGGTAAGGTTACGGCGAGGTAGGTAGGCTGACAAGAGTGACGGGCACATCGGGAGCGGCTCAAGGGCGCACGGCGGGACGGCCGGTGGCGCGGCGCAAGCGCGTGCCCCGGCAGGTGCGCGAGCAGCAGATCATCGACGTCGCCGTCGCCATCTTCGCCAAGCGCGGCTATCACGCCGCCTCCGTCGACGAGATCGCCGAACTCGCCGGGATCTCCAAGCCGATGGTCTATCTGTACCTGGACTCCAAGGAGGGGCTGTTCCTGGCGTGCCTGCGCCGGGAGGCCGAGCGGCTCGTCGCCGCCTTCCAGGAGGCCGCCCGGGGTGCGGGCGCCGCGCCCGAACTGCGGCTGTACGCCGGACTCTCGGCGTTCTTCGCGTTCGTCGCCGCGCACCGTGACAGCTGGGTCGTGCTGCACCGGCAGGCCTCCGAGCTGAGCGAGGCCATCGCCGCCGCGGTCGCCGAGGCCCGGCGCGCGGTCATGGCCGAGGTGGCGGGCCTGATCAGGGACGGGATCACGGAGAGCGGGCGCGGCGCGCGGCTCGGCGGCCAGGACGCCGACTTCGTCGCCCACGCGCTGGTCGGCGCCGCCGACTCGCTCACCGACTGGATGGAGCACCATCCCGGTCAGTCGCCGGAGGCCGTCACGCTGCGGCTGATGAACATGGTGTGGGTGGGCATGCGGGACGTTCTCGACGGCGAGGCGTGGCTGCCCGAGGGCTGACCCGGCGTCTTCCGCCTCTCGTCTCGGCGGCCCGGATTCGCGCACGACCCATTGAATTTTCCTTACGCGTGAGTAAGTTGACCCACGAGTAAGTTCGTCCCGGGGCCGACGGGGACGAGCCAGCACCTGAGTTCAGCAGTGCCGCAGCAGCCGCGCGACCGGGAGCCGTCAATGGGCGTACGCAAGGATCTGAAGCGGGCCAGGAAGCGCAGCGACCTGGCCGACCGCGTTCGGATCGACCTCGTCAGGGACGAGCGGGGAGTGGTGCGCGAGGCGCACACCGCGCCGCTCGCCACGCCGCCGGAGGACGGCGGCACACCGGCCGACATCCCGTTCCTGAACGCCGCCGAGGCGCCGGACGCGGTGGTCCTGCGGCGCAAGGAGGCCGGCGAGTGGAAGCCGGTCACCGCCGCCGCGTTCGCCCGCGAGGTCACCGCCGCCGCCAAGGGACTGATCGCCGCCGGGCTCGAACCGGGCGGCCGTGTCGCCCTGATGTCGCGCACCCGCTACGAGTGGGAAGTGCTCGACTTCGCGATCTGGGCGGCGGGCGGCCAGACCGTGCCCGTCTACGCCACGTCCTCGCCCGAGCAGATCGAGTGGATCGTGCGGGACTCGGGCGCCCGCCTGCTGATCGTGGAGACGGCCGAGAACGCGGCCGCCGCCGAGGCCGCCCTGCCCGCCGCCGACCGTCCGCGCGTCTGGCAGATCGACGCCGGTGACCTCCTCGAACTCGCCCAGTTGGGCCGGGACCTGCCCGACGACGAGGTCACGAAGCGGCGTACCGCCCTCACCCCCGACACCATCGCGACGGTCTGCTACACCTCGGGCACCACGGGCCGCCCCAAGGGCTGCGTCCTGACCCACGGCAACCTGTACGCGGAGGCCGCCAACACCGTCGAACTGCTGCACCCCATCTTCAAGGCCGTCACCGGCCAGACCGCCTCGACGCTGCTCTTCCTCCCGCTCGCGCACATCCTGGGCCGCACCATCCAGGTGGCGTGTCTGCTGGCCCGGATCGAGCTGGGGCACTGCGCGAGCATCAAGCCCGACGAGCTGCGGCCCGAACTCCGTTCGTTCCGGCCGACGTTCGTGGTCGGGGTGCCGTACCTCTTCGAGAAGATCCACGACACCGGGCGGGCCACCGCCGAGAAGCTCGGGCGCGGCTCGTCCTTCGACCGGGCCGACCGGATCGCCGTCGCGTTCGGCGAGCGCCACCTGGCGAAGTTCCTGGAGACCGGGAAGGGGCCGGGCACCGGCCTGAAGCTCGCCGCCGGACTCTACGACCTCCTCGTCTACCGCCGCGTACGCAAGGAACTCGGCGGCCGGCTGCGGTACGCGATCAGCGGCGGCTCGCCCCTCGACCGCAACCTCAACCTCTTCTTCTACGCCTCCGGCATCGTCATCTACGAGGGCTACGGCCTCACCGAGACCACCGCGGCCGCCACCATCACCCCGCCGCTGCGGCCCCGCCCCGGCACCGTCGGCACCCCCGTGCCCGGCACCACCGTCCGGATCGCCGACGACGGCGAGGTGCTGATCAAGGGCGGCATCGTCTTCGGCGCGTACTGGAACAACGACGCGGCGACCCGCGAAGTCCTCGACACCGACGGCTGGTTCGCCACCGGCGACCTCGGCGCGCTCGACGACGAGGGCTACCTCACCATCACCGGCCGCAAGAAGGACATCCTCGTCACCAGCGGCGGCAAGAACGTCTCCCCGGCCGTCCTGGAGGACCGGCTGCGCAGCCGCTCGCCCGTCGGCCAGTGCATCGTCGTCGGCGACAACCGCTCCTACGTCGCCGCCGTCATCACCCTCGAACCCGAGTCCGTCGCGCACTGGCTGTCCGTGCGCAAACTGCCCGCCGACACCCCGCTCAGCGAGGTGATCGCCGACCCGCGCATCGTCGCCGACGTCCAGCGGGCCGTCGACTACGCCAACGAAGCGGTCTCCCGCGCCGAGTCCATCCGCAAGTTCACGCTGGTGGAGGGCGAGTTCACCGAGGACAACGGCCTCCTCACCCCGTCCCTGAAGATCAAACGGCCCGCGGTCATGGCGGCGTACGAGCGGGAGATCGAGGAGCTCTACGGTGCCTGACCGCGACGGGTCACCCGACATCGACATCGACTTCGACGTCATCGTCGTCGGCTCCGGGTTCGGCGGCTCCGTCGCCGCCCTCCGGCTGAGCGAGAAGGGCTACCGGGTCGCCGTCCTGGAGGCGGGCCGCCGCTACACGCGCGACACCCTTCCCCGCACGTCCCTGAAGATCCGCGACTACCTGTGGGCACCGCGCCTGGGCCTGTACGGGATTCAGCGCATCCACCTGATGAAGAACGTGATGGTGCTCGCGGGTGCGGGCGTCGGCGGCGGCTCCCTGAACTACGCGAACACCCTCTACGTCCCGCCGCCCGCCTTCTTCCAGGACCAGCAGTGGGCGGCCATCACCGACTGGCGACGCGAACTAGCCCCCTACTACGACCAGGCGCGCCGCATGCTCGGCGTCCGCACCAACCCGACCACCACCGAGGCCGACGAACTGCTGCGCGCGGCGGCCCGGAAGATGGGCGCGGGAGACACCTTCCGGCTCACCCCCGTCGGCGTCTTCTTCGGCGACGGCAAGGACGCGGAAGGCGCCACGACCGCCGCTCCGGGAGAGCCGGTTCCTGACCCCTACTTCGGCGGAGCCGGACCCGCCCGCGCCGCCTGCACCGAGTGCGGCTCGTGCATGACGGGCTGCCGCGTCGGCGCCAAGAACACCCTCACCGAGAACTACCTGCACCTCGCCGAACGCATCGGCGCCGAGGTCCGCCCCCTCACCACCGTCACCCGCGTCCGCGAGCTCGACGACGGCACGTACGAGGTCACCACCGTCCCCACCGACGGGCGCCGCCGGGGCCGCGGCACCGTACTGCGCGCCCGGCGCGTCGTCCTGGCCGCCGGGACGTACGGCACCCAGACCCTGCTGCACCGCATGAAGGCCGACGGGATCCTGCCCCGCCTCTCGGCCCGGCTCGGGGTGCTGACGCGCACCAACTCCGAGGCGCTGGTGGGGGCGTTGACCTGGCCGCGCCGGCTGGGCCGCAAGGACATCGACTTCACGCGCGGGGTCGCCATCACCTCCTCCGTGCACCCGAACCCCACCACCCACATCGAGAACGTCCGCTACGGCAAGGGCTCCAACCTCATGGCCCTGATCTGCGTACCCCAGTACAAGCAGAACCTGCCGAAGCCGCTGGCCGCCGCCCTCGCGTTCCTCTCCCACCCGGTGCTCGTGGCCCGCACGGTCGCGCTGCGGCGCTGGTCGGAGCGGACCATCATCGGGCTCGTCATGCAGACCCACGACAACTCCCTCACCACGGGCCTCACCCGGCGCGGGCTGCTCACCGCCGAACAGGGCCACGGCCGCCCCAACCCCGTGCACATCCCCGAGGGCTGGCAGGCCGCCGGACTGGTCGCCGAATCCATCAACGGCTTCGCGGGCACCAACCTCGGCGAGCTGATGGGCAAGCCGCTCACCGCCCACTTCCTCGGCGGCTGCGTCATCGGGGAGTCGCCCGAGAGCGGCGTCATCGACGCCTACCACCGGGTGTACGGGCATCCGGGCATCTCGGTGGTGGACGGCTCGGCGGTCTCGGCGAACCTGGGCGTCAATCCGTCCCTGACGATCACGGCGCAGGCCGAGCGGGCGATGTCGTACTGGCCGAACAAGGGCGAGCCCGACCCGCGCCCCGCGCCGGGGGAGGGGTACCGGGCCCTGACACCGGTACTCCCCGCGGCGCCGGCGGTTCCGGCGGGCGCCTACGGGGAGTTGAGGTTCTGAAACCCGGTCAGTTCTTGTCCGTGCCGTTGAACGTGGCGGCCGACCAGAAGTAGCCGAGCGCGGTGAGCCCGACGCTCCAGGCCAGGGCGATCCACCAGTTGTTGCCGATCTCGGTGCCGAGGAGCAGGCCGCGCAGGGTCTCGATGGCCGGGGTGAAGGGCTGGTACTCGGCGATCGGCTGGAACCAGCCCGGCATCGAGTGCAGCGGCACGAACGCGCTGGAGATGAAGGGCAGGAAGATCAGCGGCATCGCGTTGTTGCTCGCGGCCTCGGCGTTCGGGCTGATCAGGCCCATGCCCACGGCGATCCAGGTCAGGGCGAGGGAGAAGAGGGCGACGAGCCCGAGGGCGGCGAGCCATTCCAGGACGGTGGCGTCGGTGGAGCGGAACCCGATGGCGACTCCGACGGCGCCGACCAGTACGACGCCGGCCACGGACTGGATCACGCTGCCGATGACGTGCCCGACGAGCACCGATCCGCGGTGGATGGCCATCGTGCGGAACCGGGCGATGATGCCCTCGCTCATGTCCATGGCGACCGAGACCGCGGTGCCGATGGTGGTGGACCCCACGGTCATCAGCGCGATGCCGGGCAGGAGATAGGCGAGGTAGGCGTCGCGGCCCGCGCCGCCGCTCATCACGTCACCGAAGATGTAGACGAAGAGAAGCAGCAGGACGACCGGCGTCAGCAGCAGGTTCAGGGTGAGGGACGGATAGCGGCGCGCGTGGAGGAGATTGCGGCGCAGCATGGTCGCGGAGTCCCGCACGGCGAGGGTGCTCATCGGACGTTCTCCTTGGGGGAGTCGGTGGCTACGGAGGTTGCGCTGGTGCCGACGGGTTTGGCGGGGCCGGTGAGGGCGAAGAACACGTCGTCGAGGTCGGGGGTGTGCACGGTGAGTTCGTCGGCCTCGACGTCGATGGCGTCCAGCAGGTCGAGCACGGCGCGCAGTTCGCGCTGGGTGCCGTCGCTGGGAATCCGCAGGGCGAGGGCCTCGTCGTCGCGACCGGCCACCTGGAGCGCTGCGGCGGCGCTCCGGTAGGCGTCGGGGCTGGTGAAGCGGAGCCGGATGTGCCCGCCGGGGACGATGCGCTTGAGCTCGTCCGGGGTGCCCTCGGCGGCGATCTTCCCGTCGTTCAGTACGGCGACGCGGTCGGCGAGTTCGTCGGCCTCCTCCAGGTACTGGGTGGTGAGCAGCACGGTGACGCCGTCGGAGACGAGCGCCCGGATGATGCCCCACATGGTGTGCCGGGACCGGGGATCGAGCCCGGTGGTGGGCTCGTCCAGGAAGATGACGCGCGGGCTGCCGACGAGCGTCATGGCGATGTCGAGCCGACGCTTCATGCCGCCGGAGTACGTCGAGGCGGGCTTCTTCGCGGCGTCCGTGAGATCGAACCGCTCCAGCAACTCGGCGGCGACGCGCCGCCCCTCCCGCTTGGACAGGTGATGCAGGTCGGCCATGAGGAGCATGTTCTCCTCGCCGGTGATCAGCCCGTCGACGGCGGAGAACTGCCCGGTGACACCGATGGCGGCGCGGATCGCCTGGGGGTCGGTGGCGAGGTCGTGCCCCGCGACCCGGATCTCGCCGCTGTCGGCTCCGGCGGAGACGAGGGTGGACAGGATCTGCACGGTGGTGGTCTTGCCGGCCCCGTTCGGCCCGAGCAGCGCGAAGACCGAGCCGGTGGGGATGTGCAGGTCGATGCCGTCGAGGACGGTCTTGTCGCCGTAGGACTTGCGGAGGCCGGTGACGGAGACGGCTGCCGGTGCGGGGGCGGTCGCTGTGTTGGACGTGGACATGACAGAAGAAGGCATGGGGTCCTCCCCTTCGAGGGCGACGGACGCGGTGAAGTGAAGTGGGGTGAACTGGGCCGGAGCGGGCGAGGCGAGGTGCGGCGAGGTGGTGCGGCGGGGCTCAGCCGCGGGCGCGCCGGACCTCGATGTTCCCGTGGTTGGTACGGGCGGTGACCTCGACGGTGTTCTCGCTCTTCTCGGGACCGCTGGTCTCGGTGAGCCGGTTGAGCACCTGCCCGGAGCCGGAGTTGAGGTCGAGCCAGGTGGCCGTGCCCTCACGGACGCCGACCTCGATGGCGCCGTTGGAGGTCTTCAGCTGGACGGTGCCGCTGGTGACGTCGAGGACGCGCAGGGTGCCGTTGGCGGTGGTGGCGGCGACGGAACCCTCGGCGCGCTCCACGGTGATGTCACCGTTGGCGCCGCTGACCCGGAGGGACCCGGTGACGTGGCCGACGGCGGTGGAGCCGTGCGAGTTCTTCAGGACGGCGGTGCCCTCGACGGCGCCGACGCGCAGGCTGCCGGAGCTGGTGGTGATCTCGGCCGGACCCGTGACGCTGTCCACGGAGATGGACCCGTGGGAGGCGGTGAGGTGCAGCGGCCCGGTCGCTTCGAAACGGGCGTCGCCGGCCGAGGTCTTCACCCGCACCTCGCCGAGCGCCCCTTCGCCGCGCACCTGCGCCCAGGCGCCGGTGACGTCGACCGAGGAGCCCGAGGGCAGTTCGACGGTGACATCGACGGTGCCGGTGCGGCCGAGCCCGAAGAAGTTCCCCTTGGGCGTCCGGATGTGCAGCCGGCCACCGGAGAAGGAGAGCTCCGTCTGCTCGGCGGCCCGCACGTCGATCTCCTTCTTCGCGTTGCGGGGCTGCACGTCGACGACGGTGTCGACGCGGTCGCCGGCCAGGAACAGAAGGGACCCGGCGTCCATGGCGGCGGTGACCGAGATGGGCTGGGGGCTGTCGAAAGAAGGCATGGCTGTCCCGTCCTCGTGACTCGTGGGGTCGTCCCCGCTGACGGGAACGTGAAGTGGAGTGGGTCTACTGGCGATGCGGCCGTGCGGGGAGGGTGCTACCGCACCCATCCGGTGAAGCTCTGCCCCCCGGTGCGGCCCTTGTCGGGTGTACGCGGCTGTGCGGGGCCGGGATCGACGGCGGCGGACACGGCACGGACCAGCCAGGCGTTGACCGAAAGCCCCTCGCGGCTCGCCGCCTCCTCGGCGCGGGCCTTGAGGTGGGCGGGCAGCCGCAGATTGACCCGTGCGGTGCTGCCGTCGTCGGCGGTGTCGGCCACGGGTGCCCGGACCGGCTCGACCGGCCGGGGTTCCTCATGGGTGGTGTCACCGGCCGGCAACGCCACCACGAACTCAGGATCGAGCCCCCGCAGCCGCACATCCACGGACCCCGGCGCGAGATCACGGGTGATCTCGTCCATCGCGGCGGAGAGCACATTGAGCAGGGTCAGTCGGGTCGCCGACTCCAGCGGCGCGGTGAGCCGCTCGGCCAACTCGCGAGCTTCGTCCCCGCCGGCCTCGGCGGCCACCGCGAGTTCCCGGTGAAGTGTGTCGACGTACGGCGTGAGGTCCATGACGTCATAGTGGCACCACTTTGGCGCCACGCGCAAGCGCTATGGTGACGCAATTGCCCTGATGGACTGCCGCGACCATCCTGACCTGCGTAAACAAGTCGGCGCCACGGTGAATCTCGATGGCGCCAACATCCAGATCGGCGCAATCTGACGTGGTGAGGGACACGGATGACGCCGCATGGCACCACGTGACACCGCATGGCACCACATGGCGCCACGGTCCGAGCCGAACGGGGTCCTATCGTGCCCCCATGGGACTCTTCGACAAGCTGACCGGCACCAAGCACCCCGGCGAGGGCATGGCCCCACGCCCGGCGGAGGAGGTCCGCACGGCGCTGCTCGCGCTCAACGGCCCCGAGGTCCCCTACGCGGTGCGCGACGGCCGCGCCGAGGGTGCCGACCTGCTGGCGGAGTGGCGGGTGACGGAACCGTCCTGGTACGGCTTCTTCTCCCGCACCGACGTACGCCATGTCCTCAGGTTCCGCCTGCGCCTGGTCCCCGAGAAGCACGAAGTCAGGGTGGTGCAGCAGCAGTTGGAGGTCACCTGGGTGCGCGGCGTCCCCACCCTCTCCGTCTCGGCCGAGGCCGGCCGCGGCCCGGGCCGCACGGTCTCGAAACGGTGGACCCTGGGCCGCGACGACCAGGGCCGCATCGAGGCGACGGAATCCTTCAGCTTCGACACCGCCGACTTGAGAGACCCCCTGCGCCGAACCGTCCTGGACTCGGGCTGGACGTGGCGCGGGGTGGTGCTGGGCAGACTCTGATGACGGGGTTGATGACGCGGATCGGGCTGCCGTTTACCGTGAGCGGTCGGTCGTACCCCTCAGCCGGCGATGTCGACGCCGTAGCCGCGCGCGAGGGCGTCGAGCCCGTGGTCGTATCCCTGTCCGATGGCGCGGAACCGCCAGAGCGGGCCGCGGCGGTAGAGCTCGGCGAGGATCAGCGTGCGCTCGCTGGTGGCGGCGTCCAGAGTCGCCCGCGTCAGGGGAGCGGCGCTGCTGCCGGGCGCCGCGGCGACCTGGACGGCGCCGACGTCGCCGAAGGACAGGTCGCCGTCGACGGCCGCGGCGATCACCACCCGGTGCGAGGACGGGGGGAGGGACGCGAGGTCGACGGTGATGGTCTGCTCGGCCGGGCCGCTGGTGAGCAGGTGGACCGTTCCGCCGGGGTTCTCCGGGGCGCCGTAGAAGACGAAGTCCTCGTCGAAGGTGACCTGTTCGTCCTCGTCGAGCACAAACGCCACGACGTCGACCTCACCGCGTTCCAGGGGTGCCCAGGACGCGGTGACGTGCCAGGGGGGCGAGCAGGTGGGCAGGTCGACGACGCCGCCGCGAGGAAGGACGAGCGGCGCCACGACACCGACGGATGCGCCCCCGGCCTCGCCCTCCACCACCTCAGAGTCGGCATCGGCATCGACGGCGGGGCCGGTGACCGTTGCGATTGCCGGATCGACGAGCCACTGCTCGTCGTGCACCGAGAGCCCCAGTTCCGCGATCCGGGGCATACGGCGGTCGTTCCCGCCACCGGCGAGGACGACGACATCCGTGACGCTGTGCGAGAGATTGACCGCGGCGGAGCCGCCGAGCTCGACGACACGGCTGCGCGCGTCGGCTGCCTCGGTGTGCGCGCCGCCCAGAACGAGGACGCGGTGCCCGGCCAGAGGCCTCATCCCCGCCCCGACGGGAACGGGCTCGGCCTGACGTGGCGCAGGGACGACCGGCGCCGTCTCGGGCGCCTGATGCGTCGCTCCGGCCTCTACGCTGCTGAGCAACTGGAGGAAGGTGTCCTCGTCGACGACGGGCACCCCTTCGGCGACGGCCCGCCGCGCCTTCGCCGATCCGGATGCCGGCTCGTTGGTGACCAGGACGCTGGTGTGGCGGCTGACCGAGCCCATCATGTTGAGTCCGGCGGCAACGCCCCGGCCGATCAACTCGGCTCGCGCACACGACGTTTCGCCGGTGATGGCGACCTTCATGCCCTGCCGAAGCGCTCCACCGGGAACCAGCCGGCCCGGATTGCGATAGGCGCAGGGCGTCTTGGGCGGCTTCGGCGTGAACGAGGACTCGGCCCGTGGCGGGCAGCTCACGAACGGCAAGGGCAGCGCGAGCCGCGCCGCTTCACGCAGTGACGCCCGAAGGATCCCGGCCAGCACCCGGGTGTCGTCCAGCGCGTCGTGCGCCTGCTGCTGCGGTACGCCGTAGTGGGCGGCCAGAGTGCCCAGCTTCATGTCGGCCGTCGGCGGGTCCACCTGCCGGTTCAGCGCGAGGGTGCACAGCCGCCGCGAGACCGGCAGCCACCTGCGGGCCCGGGCGAACTCGTGGGCGAGGAAGTCGTAGTCGAACTGAGCGTTGTGGGCGACCAGAACGCGGTCCTGCAGCATCGCGCCGATGCGCTCGGCAACCTGGTCGAACGTGGGCGCCCCGCGCAGCCGCTCGACAGTCAGCCCGTGCACGTCGACCGGCCCCGGGTCACACCCAGGATCGAGGAGCGTGGAGAACTCCCCGGTCTGCACACCGTCCCGCCCGACGGTGACCACAGCAACCGACAACACCCGGTCCCGCCGGGCTATCAGCCCGGAGGTCTCCACGTCGACGAGCGCCCAGTCGTGCGCGTAGCCGTCCGTGGAGACGAGACCGAAGGAGGGAGAGACGAGACTCATGAGGGCAAGAATGAACGGGCACACACGCCACCTTCAACCTGCACGCACTTCTGTCTTCCTACGAGCAGCGACGAGGCTGCCCCGACAGCCAGGATTGCCGCGCCGAAACTCTGAGATCCCTCCGACCCCCTTCGGGACGAAGTCCCACCAGAAGCCGCCCGGACCCGTTCCAGCCGCACCCGCCCCTGCGCCCGACGGCCAGCCCTCACCCGGCCGGCTACTTGGATTCCTGCCTCTGACCAGCAGAAAGGCCCCACCGAAGTGGGGCCTACGAGAGGCGCCCCCGGCAGGACTCGAACCTGCGGCCAAGCGCTTAGAAGGCGCCTGCTCTATCCACTGAGCTACGGGGGCCGGTGTGTGTGGCCGGTGGCTCGGCCGGATGGAAGTGGGGGTGATCCATGACCTTGCCGGGGACAAGGATAGGGCTCCCGAGTCCCAGTCCTTGCTGCTTCGCCTCCGCGGCGCGATGTGGAGGTTCAGTGAAGCGATCCCGATAATCGCAGGTGGGTACGAATCCTGCATCGCTTTTGGCGACTCCAGCCACGGGTGTTGTGCACTCGTTATGCCTGCGCCCCCTGTCTACCCTTCCGTCCCGCTGTGTGCTTCCTGTGATGTATCACGCGCCTTATGTGGTGCTGTCCGTGGTTCCGGCAGGGGTTCGGCGGAGCTGTCACGGTGCTCGCGTCGGGTCTTCGGGGGGCTTCGGCTGGGCCTCCTGGTCTGTTCTGGCGTGTTATCGGCGCGCAGATGCGCTCATATGCTTCAGAAAGCCACCAAAATTGGGCATTCTTCGCATGTGGTGACCTTGGACGTACGGCCTCAGCTGCTCGACGCACTTACCGCGCTGCGCGACCGTGTCGCCGCCGCGCGCTTCCCGCTTCCCCTCGCAGGGGCGCCACGCGCGCGTGCCAACAGGAACGAGTTGCTCGCGCAGCTCGACGACTACTTGGTGCCCCGGCTGCGCGCTCCCGAAGCACCCCTGCTCGCCGTCATCGGGGGGTCCACCGGTGCCGGCAAGTCCACTTTGGTGAATTCACTCGTAGGGCGTGTGGTGAGCGAGGCCGGTGTGCTCCGGCCGACGACCCGGACGCCCGTGCTCGTCTGCCACCCGGACGACCACCACTGGTTCTCCGGAATGCGCGTCCTGCCCGACCTCACGCGCGTGTGGGTGCCCCGCCAGGCCGACGACGAGGGCGCGGACACGGACGACGACGCGCTCGACCCCGTACTGGAGGACGGCGAGCAGGTGCTCAGGGTCGAGACCGCGGGCGCCCTGCCGCCGGGGCTCGCGCTGCTCGACGCGCCCGACGTCGACTCCCTCGTCGACGAGAACCGGCTGCTCGCGGCCCGCCTCGTCAGCGCCGCCGACGTCTGGATCATGGTCACCACCGCCTCCCGGTACGCCGATGCCGTGCCCTGGCATCTGCTGCGGACCGCGAAGGAGTACGACGCCAGCCTGGTGACCGTCCTCGACCGCGTGCCGCATCAGGTGGTCGCCGAAGTGTCACGGCAGTACGGGGCCCTGCTCACCAAGGCCGGGCTCGGTGACGTACCGCGCTTCACCGTTCCCGAACTCCCCGAGTCCACCGGGAACGGCGGACTGCTCCCCGCCACCGCCGTGGCGCCCCTGCGCGCCTGGCTCACCCACCGGGTCCAGGACCCCGACGCCCGGGCCATCGCCGTGACCCGTACGGCGCGCGGCGTGCTCGACTCGCTCCGGGCCCGCATGCCGGAACTGGCCGCGGCCGTCGCCGCCCAGCACTCGGCCGCCGTACGGCTCACCACCGCGGTCGAGGACGCGTACGAGAACGAGCACGCGCGCGTACGCAGCAGATTGCAGAAGGGCGGCGTGCTCGCGGGAGACGCCCTCAAGCGGTGGCGGAGCTACCCGCTGGACTGCTCGGCCGGGGAACTCCTCGACGCGCTCGTGGAGAGTCTCAGCGCTCTTCTTTTGTGTGCCGTCAGCGCCGCCGACCAGCGCGTCGACGACGCGTGGCGGCGCGAACCGGGCGGCGCCGCACCCGAACTGGCCGGCCGCGACCCCGAACTGGAGAGCGCCGAGCACCGCATCGGGATGGCCGTACGACGGTGGCGGCGGGTCCTGGAGGAGTACGCGGAGGAGGAGGTGCGGGCCGTCGGCGAGCTGCAGGGCGTCGCACCGCCCGAGCCCGAGGTCGTCGCCGCGCTCGTCGCCACCGCGCTGCTCGGCGGCCGACGGGCCAGGGCCGCGGGCGAGCACCTCGCCGAGCGCATCGGCGCACAGGCCGCTCTGAAGCTGCGCGACCGCGGTGGGCGGCTGCTCAGCGAGTACCTGGACACCGTGCTCGGCGCGGAGCGCGAACGCCGGCTCACGCCGCTCGACGGGCTCGGCGTCACCCCGGAATCCCAGGCCGAACTGATCGCGGCCCTTTCGCTGCTGCAGAAGGAGAGGTGAGGGCGGTGACCGCCGTCACGGATCACGACACCGAGTACTCCGAACAGCCCCACAGCGGTGGGCCGTCCAAGCATTCCGGCTTTTCCAAGCCTTCCGGCCTGTCCGGGCCGTCCGTCTCCTCCGAGCTCGCCGACCCGTCCGTGCCCTCGGGCCAGTCGGCCGACTCGCCGCCCAAGGCGGGCGCCTGGGACGACGGGCTCATCGCCCGGCGGGCCGCCGGGCAGTCGGGCGATCTGCTGGAGACGGCACCTCCGGCCGGCCCGGGCACGCACGACGACGGAGGGCTGAAGGAGCGACTGGACGCGCTGCGCGAGCTCGTCGGCCTGTCCAGGACCCGCCTCGACGGGCCCACCCTGGCCGAGGCGGGCCGGGTGCTCGACGAGGCCGCCGCCCGGCGCAGGCTCTCCGCGCGGCACACCGTCGTGGCGGTGGCCGGGGCCACGGGGAGCGGGAAGTCGACCCTGTTCAACGCTCTCGCGGGTGTGCCGTTGTCCGAGACCGGGCTGCGCCGGCCGACCACCTCCGCGCCGATCGCGTGCAGTTGGACCGACGGCGCGGCGGGCCTTCTCGACCGGCTCGGCATCCCGGGACGTTCCCGGCGCAGGCCGCTCCAGGGGCAGCACGGCGACACGCCCCTCGACGGGCTCGTGCTCATCGACCTGCCCGACCACGACTCCGCCGCACCCGCCCACCGCGAACAGGTCGACCGGGTGCTCGCCCTCGTGGACGCCGTCATCTGGGTCGTCGATCCCGAGAAGTACGCCGACGCGATGCTGCACGAGCGCTATCTGCGGCCCATGGCCGGGCACGCCGAGGTCATGTTCGTCGTGCTCAATCAGGTCGACCGACTGCCGGGCGACGCCGCCGAACAGGTCCTGGACGACCTGCGGCGCCTCCTCGACGAGGACGGCATCGCGCTCGGCGAGCACGGTGAACCGGGCGCGACCGTGCTGCCGTTGTCCGCGCTGACCGGGGACGGCGTCGGTGACCTGCGCGAGGCTCTGGACCAGTTCGTCGGCGAGCGGCGCGCCGCCGCACGACGGATCGGCGCCGACGTGGACGCGGCGGCGCATCGGCTGCGGCCGGTGTACGCGGCCGGGCGGCAGACCGGGCTGAGCGAGGCCGCCCGCGAGGAGTTCGCCGACCGGCTCGCCGAGGCGGTCGGCGCGGCAGCCGCCGGACAGGCCGCCGAACGCGCCTGGGCGCGCGGCGCGAACAAGGCCTGCGGCACACCGTGGCTCAGGCTCTGGCGGTGGTACGAGGCCCAGCGCGCCGCCACCGCGAGCGCCCCGGCCACCGTGCCGCCTGCCGACGAGGAGGCCACGGCGCGCCAGCGCGTCGAGCACGCGGTACGGGCCGTCGGCGACGCGGCGGCGAGCGGACTGCCCACGGCCTGGGGCCAGGCGGTGCGGGAGGCGGCCACGCGCGGTGCCGAGGGACTGCCCCAGGCGCTCGACGAACTGGCCGTGGCGGCGGGCGGCCCGGACACGGGGGGCCGGCAGTCGGGAACGGCGTCCGGATCCGGTGCGCGGCCGCCGCGCCCGGGGTGGTGGCCGGTCGCGGTGCTCGCGCAGGTGTCCATGACGGTGCTTCAGGTGCTGGGCGGGCTGTGGCTGCTGGGCCAGATCATCGGGATCGTGTCGCCCAACCTCGGGGTGCCCGTGCTGATGATGCTGACCGGCATCGTGGGCGGGCCGTGCGTGGAATGGGCGTGCCGGTTCGCGGCGAAGGGGCCGGCGCGGCGGTACGGGCAGGACGCGGAGCGCCGGTTGCGGGACGCCGCGGCGGCCTGCGGAAGGGCGCGGGTGCTCGATCCCGTCGCGGCGGAGCTGCTGCGGTACCGCGAGGTGCGGGAGCAGTACGTACGGGTGACGGGGATTTCCACAACCGGCAGGTAGGGCACAGGCGGAAGCGGGAGATCGGAGGCGGGGGCAGTCTGGGGATCGCGGTTCGGGAAGGGCCCGGACCGCCGCCGTTGCCAGGTGTGACCAGGTCGCTGACGTGGTCGAGGTGGTCGACGTGGTCGGCCTGGGGCGGTCTTCGGACGATCAGGGGAGGGCGTACGCCATGAACGAGACGCTGCTGACGGTGGTGGGGAATGTCGCGACGACGCCGGTCTACCGGGAGTTGCCGACGGGACCGGTGTCCCGGTTCCGGCTCGCGGTGACCCCGCGCCACTTCGACCGGGTGCGCAACGAATGGGTGGACGGCCACACCAACTTCTTCACGGTGTGGGCCAACGGCCCGCTCGGCGCCAATGTCCAGGGCTCGATCACCATCGGTGAACCGGTCATCGTGCAGGGCCGGTTGAAGGTACGGGACGAGGAACGCGGCGGCCAGCACTGGACGTCGGCCGACATCCAGGCGAGCGCGGTCGGCCACGACCTCTCGCGCGGTACGTCGGCGTTCCGGCGGGCCGCGCGGAGGGCGGCGGGCGCGGGTGCCGGGCATCCGGAGCAACAGGCACTGGACGAGCCGTCGTTCGAGATCGAGCCGCAGCCGGTGAGATGAGGCGTACGGGCAGAGCGCCCGGCGGTACGCCGATGAGGCGTCGGTGATGCACCAGTGATCACCAGTGATGCACCAGCGGTGCGCCGGTGATGTGGCGATAAGCCCACTTCGCAGATGGTTTCGGGGATAACGATTCCGAGTCGGATCGTCGGCCGGGTGACACCTCAAAGAACCGCCACAGCCGACTTCCTTAGGATGCGCAAGGAGTTCCTGGTCTCAAAGGCGCGTCCGAGCGCATCGGAGGCTCCGGAAGTTTCGAGGAACTCAAGAGTCGGCCGCGTCACCCAAGGGTGCTCAGGGTCGCTCGGGTTGGCATTGATTCTGGCGGCGGGACATCACCCCCCAAGCTTCAACGCGTCCTGCCTGAAGGGGAATTACGTGTACTCAGTGTTCATGCGGGCCGCACAGCACGGGCGGTCCACCGCCCGGATCGCCGCGGCGGCCCTGGTGTCGGGGCTCGTGATGGCCGGCGCGATATCCGGTGCTGGCCCGGCCCGAGCGGTCGACGGCGCCCCGGAGCAGAGCGGGGCGAGCGCCGTCATCAGCGGCATGGACACGCACGGGACGGCCGTCGTGCACGAGGACGGGAAGGACGAGCAGGTCTCCGCCGGCCTGTTCCTGATGACCGTCGACGGCGGCGGCATGCTCCAGACGTACTGCGTCGACATCCACAATCCGACACAGACGGACGCCCGGTACCAGGAGACCGCCTGGGGCGGCACCTCACTGGGCGACAACAAGGACGCGGGCAAGATCCGCTGGATCCTGCAGAACTCGTACCCGCAGGTCAACGATCTCGCCGCGCTGGCCCGCAAGGCCGGCACCAAGACCCTCACCGAGCAGGACGCCGCCGCGGGCACCCAGGTCGCCATCTGGCGCTACTCCGACCAGGCCGACGTCGAGGCGGCGAGCCCCGCCGCCGAGAAGCTCGCCGACTATCTGCAGCGCAGCGCGCTGAACCTCGCCGAGCCCAGAGCGTCGCTGACCCTGACGCCGCAGGCGGTCTCCGGGCACCAGGGCGAGCGGGTCGGTCCGGTCACGGTCCGCACCGACGCCGACAGCGTCGGGGTGACACCGCCCGTCGAGGCCGCCGCGGAAGGCGTGCGGATCGTCGACAAGAAGGGCGAGCCGGTCACGTCCGCGGCCGACGGCAGCCGCCTGTACTTCGACATACCCGAGGACGCCGACGCGGGTTCGGCCGCCCTGACCGTGCAGGCCTCGACGACGGTGCCGGTGGGCCGTGCCTTCACCTCCGACACCCGAAGCCAGACGCAGATACTCGCGGGCTCCAGCGAGTCCACGGTCTCCGCGACCGCCACGGCGACCTGGGCGCGGCAGGGCGCCGTCCCGGCCCTCTCCGCGCAGAAGAACTGCGACAAGAGCGGCGTCGACATCACCGTGGCCAACAAGGGCGACGAGCCGTTCACCTTCGAGCTGATGGACGAGCGGTACACGGTCCGGGCCGAGTCGACGCGGACGGTGACGATACCGCTGCAGGAGGACCAGGCCTATGACTTCACGATCGAGGGCCCGCACGGCTTCGAGAAGCGCCTGCGCGGCATCCTCGACTGCCGCACGGCCTCAGCGGTCAACGCCGACGACAACGGCCTGCGCACCCAGACCACGACCCAGCCCAGCCCCGCCTCCGTGGGCGGCACCGGCACCCCCGGCACGGACCTGGCGGAGACCGGCGCGTCGAACGCGACCCCGGTGATCGCGGGCACGGCCATCGTGCTGGTCCTGGTCGGCGGGGCCGCGCTGGTCCTCGTACGCAAGAAGAAGACGCCGGGGGATGGGGAGCCCGGGGAGGGCGAGTGATCTCGCCCGGCATCGAACCCCCTGCGCACCACTAGCCACGTCAGCACAAGCCGAAGCGCTTGGCCCAGATGGCCATGTCGGTGGTCGTGGCGTTGCCGCCGCAGATCACCAGGCCGAGTTCGGCATCCGGGCCGACGCGTGCCACGACCTGGCGGGCTGCTGGCAGCAGGCATCCCGCCGCGGGTTCGGCCCAGACCTTCGCGCGGTCGGCGAGGTCCAGGCTGCCTTGGACGGCCTCGGCGTCGGTCACCGTGAGCACGTCGGTGAGCAGCGCCGAGGCATGTTCGTAGGTGAGCCGGGAGGCGCTGGGCGCGCTGAGCGTCGAGACGATCGAGGACAACTCGACGGGGGTCGGCCGTCCAGCGTCCAGGGCCGCCGACATGGCCCGAGCACCCTCGGTCTCCACGCCCCAGACGCGGATTCCGGGGCGGACCGCGCGCAGTGCGGTGGCGACGCCGGCGGCCAGCGCACCGCCGCCGATGCTCACGAGCACGTCGGTGAGTTGCCCGGCATCCTGTGCGAACTCCAGGCCGACCGTGCCCTGGGCGGCTATGACAACGGGGTCGTCGAAGGGATGGACCAGGATGAGCCCCGCATCCCTGAGCTCGTCGGCCAGAGCGAACGCGCCGTGCATCGTGTCGGTGATGTGGACGGTTGCTCCGGAGGCTTCCGCGGTCTCTCGGGCGGCGGCGGGGGAGGACCGCGGCATCACGACGGTGGCCTTGACGTCCAGCATGCCCGCCATGACTGCCAGCGCGATGCCGTGATTGCCTCCGCTGACCGTGACGACTCCAGCGGCCCGCTCCGACTCGCTGAGAGCGAGCAGCCTCGCGGTCGCGCCCCGAGCCTTGAACGATCCGGTGCGCTGCAGCAGTTCCAGCTTCACGGTGGTCGGCACGCCCAGGAGCGCTGACAACCCGGGACTCGGAACCGTCGGAGTCCGGACGACGTACTCGGCAATCCGCTCGGCTTCCGCTTCCACATCCGCGACAGTGATCAGCACAACCGTCCCCACTCCATATCTCCGAGCACCACGGCCTCCGCGGCAGCACCGCATCACAGTGCTGGGCCGGCGCCGGGGTGTCCAGTGCGCGACGTGCCACGCGCGGCTCCCTCTCGGGCCGCCCTTGGGCCGTGCGGAGTGCCCGAGGGCGACGCAACGCGACGGATCGACTACTGGAGCGCTCGCGGAAGCCCCAGTTCAGGCCCACGGGCCGATACGGGTTTCCGCCCAGCAGTAGCCATGCGGCAAGATGGGGTGTATCTGCCCTCGCGCGGTGGAGCCGCGCTTGCGGGGCCCTTACGCGACCACACTTCGACTGCCGGACGGTTTCTCTTGGCTGAGTTCATCTACACCATGCGCAAGGCGCGCAAGGCGCACGGCGACAAGGTGATCCTCGACGACGTCACCCTGAGCATGTACCCCGGGGCGAAGATCGGCGTTGTCGGACCGAACGGTGCCGGTAAGTCGACCGTCCTGAAGATCATGGCGGGGCTCGAGCAGCCGTCGAACGGTGACGCCTTCCTGTCGCCCGGTTACAGCGTCGGCATCCTCATGCAGGAGCCGATCCTCGACGAGTCGAAGACCGTCCTGGAGAACGTCCAGGACGGCGCCGCCGAGATCATGGGCAAGCTCAAGCGCTTCAACGAGGTGGCCGAGCTGATGGCCACCGACTACAGCGACGAGCTGATGGAGGAGATGGGCAAGCTCCAGGAGGACCTCGACCACGCCAACGCGTGGGACCTCGACGGTCAGCTGGAGCAGGCCATGGACGCCCTGGGCTGCCCGCCTGGCGACTGGCCCGTCACCAACCTCTCCGGTGGTGAGAAGCGTCGCGTGGCGCTCTGCAAGCTGCTCATCGAGGCGCCCGACCTGCTGCTCCTCGACGAGCCCACCAACCACCTCGACGCCGAGTCCGTGAACTGGCTGGAGCAGCACCTGGCCCAGTACAAGGGCACCGTCGTGGCCATCACCCACGACCGGTACTTCCTCGACAACGTCGCCGAGTGGATCCTCGAGCTCGACCGCGGTCGCGCCATCCCCTACGAGGGCAACTACTCCACGTACCTGGAGAAGAAGTCCGAGCGCCTCAAGGTCGAGGGCAAGAAGGACGAGAAGCGGCAGAAGCGACTCAAGGAAGAACTTGAGTGGGTGCGGTCGAACGCCAAGGGGCGCCAGACCAAGTCCAAGTCGCGTCTCGCCCGCTACGAGGAGATGGCGGCCGAGGCCGAGAAGATGCGGAAGCTGGACTTCGAGGAGATCCAGATCCCGCCGGGCCCGCGCCTCGGCAGCATCGTCGTCGAGGTCAAGAACCTCGGCAAGGCCTTCGGCGACAAGGTCCTCATCGACGACCTGAGCTTCACGCTGCCGCGTAACGGCATCGTGGGCGTCATCGGTCCGAACGGCGCCGGTAAGACCACCCTGTTCAAGATGATCCAGGGCCTGGAGACGCCGGACTCCGGTGAGATCAAGGTCGGCGAGACCGTCAAGATCTCGTACGTCGACCAGAACCGCTCCAACATCGACCCGAAGAAGACCCTTTGGGCCGTGGTGAGCGACGAGCTCGACTACATCAACGTCGGTCAGGTCGAGATGCCGTCGCGGGCGTACGTGTCGGCCTTCGGCTTCAAGGGTCCCGACCAGCAGAAGCCGGCCGGTGTGCTCTCCGGTGGTGAGCGCAACCGCCTCAACCTCGCGCTCACCCTCAAGCAGGGCGGCAACCTGCTGCTCCTCGACGAGCCGACGAACGACCTCGACGTCGAGACCCTCAGCTCGCTGGAGAACGCCCTCCTGGAGTTCCCCGGCTGCGCCGTCGTCGTGTCCCACGACCGGTGGTTCCTGGACCGAGTGGCCACGCACATCCTCGCCTACGAGGGTGACTCCAAGTGGTTCTGGTTCGAGGGCAACTTCGAGTCCTACGAGAAGAACAAGGTCGAGCGCCTCGGTGCCGATGCGGCCCGCCCGCACCGTGCCACCTACAAGAAGCTGACCCGCGGCTGATGGCTCGCCACGTATACGCCTGCCCCCTGCGCTGGGCGGACATGGATGCGTACGGCCACGTCAACAATGTGGTCTTTCTTCGGTACCTCGAAGAAGCGCGCATCGACTTCCTGTTCCGCCCGGACAAGGATTTCCAGCAGGGGTCTGTCGTGGCGCGCCATGAGATCGACTACAAGCGGCAGTTGGTCCACCGGCACGCGCCGGTGGCCATCGAGATGTGGGTGACCCAGATAAGGGCCGCTTCCTTCACGCTCGCCTACGAGGTCAAGGACGAGGACGTGGTGTACGTGCGCGCCTCCACGGTCATCGTGCCGTTCGACTTCGAGGCGCAGCGGCCCCGGCGGATCACCGCCGAGGAGAAGGAGTTCCTCGAGGAGTACCGGGACGACAGCGATCCGGAGGCGCTCGCCGCATGAGCAGCGCGCCGGTGTTGTCCTTCGCCGATGCCGGGGAGGCGGCGGATCTCGCCGCCTTCCTCGGCCGGCTGCTGCACTACGACAAGGCGGCCGCCGTCCGGCTGCAGGCCCAGGCCGGCGGGCAGGCGCTCGCCGTGTTCGGGCGGCCGCCGTCGTTCGAGGTGCTGGCGATCCGGACGGCCCGGCTCCTCAAGCCGTACGAGAACGGGATCGACGACGCGCTCGATGTGACCGTGTCCGCCGGCGAGCTGCTCGACTCCGTCGACGAGAGCGGCGCCACGGCGACGGTTCCGGCCGCCGTCACCGGACCGCCCTGGGCCGGAGTACTGCCCCCGCGGGGCGGCTGGCGCCGGGTGGAGGGGTTCCCCGCCGCCGATGAGCTGCGCGGGCTCGTGAAGACCGCCGTGGGGGAATTCCGCACGCGGGTCGAGGAACTGGCGCCCGAGGCGCGCACGCGCGCCGCGCTCGACCGCATCGGGCGGGACATCTGGTCCCGGGAGATCCTCCTGGACGGCGGAGAGTCCGTGCCGGTGCGGGTCGCGCACGCGGCCGTCTCGCTCGGGTTCCTGCGGGGGACCACCGTGGACCTGCTGGCCGCCGGGGCGTGGCTGCGGCTGCGCACCGCCTATGGGTCGGTGGCCGTGCGGCGGGCCGCCACGGACGGGCTCGGCGGCCTGGGCGTCATGCCTGCCTGACGGCTCCCGCCACCCGCACCGTCAGCCCGCCGTGTTCACCATGGATGCCGCCGCGTACGTCAGGTAGTTCCACAGCGTCCGCTCGTGCTCCTCGGACAGACCGAGGCCGTCGACCGCGTCCCGCATGTGCTTCAGCCACGCGTCGTGCGCCGCCCGGTCCACCTGGAACGGCGCGTGCCGCATCCGCAGACGCGGGTGGCCCCGGTTGTCGCTGTACGTGCGCGGGCCGCCCCAGTACTGCATCAGGAACAGGGCGAGGCGCTCCTCGGCCGGGCCCAGGTCCTCCTCGGGGTACATGGGGCGCAGCAGCGGGTCCTGGGCGACGCCCTCGTAGAAGCGGTGCACGAGGCGGCGGAAGGTCTCCTCGCCGCCCACCTGCTCGTAGAAGGTCTGCTCCTGGAGTGTGTCGCGCGGGGTCTCAGTCACCCGTCCATCGTCTCAGACGCGGAGATCCAGGACCTGGGGCGTAGGACCTCGCCGATTCCCGGCGCGGGCCGCACAGTGGTCGTATGGGTACGGAGCGCGTCGGCGCAGCGGGCGGCCTCGCGGGCCTCGCCGGGCGGGCCCGGGCCGGGCTCGTGCGCGAGATCGCCGCGACCGGGGTCTGGGACGGGGATCCGGGGTGGCGGGATGCCTTCGAGCAGGTTCCGCGGCACCTCTTCGTGCCGTACTACTTCGTCGGGGCGCCCGGCGGATGCGAGCGGCTGTGGGGGGAGGACCCCGATCCCGCGCGGCGCGAGCGGTGGCTGCGCGGGGCGTACGCGGATCAGCCGCTGGCCACCCGGCTGCGCGACGGGGAACTCGTCTCCTCCAGCAGCCAGCCGTCCCTCATGGCGAGGATGCTGGCCGACCTCGATGTGCGCGACGGGCACCGGGTGCTGGAGATCGGCGCCGGGACCGGGTACAACGCGGCGCTGCTCGCCCACCGGCTCGGGGACGACGCCGTCACCACCGTCGATCTCGACCCGGAGATCACCGAGTCGGCGCGGGCGCATCTCGCCGCCGCGGGGTACCGGCCCGTCGTCGTCACTGGGGACGGGGCGCGCGGGTGTGCCGAGCGGGCGCCGTTCGACCGGGTGTTGGTGACGTGTGCGCTGCGGGGGGTGCCGGTGGGGTGGCTGGGGCAGTGCCGGGCGGGGGCGCGGATTCTGGCGCCCGTGGGGACCGGGCTGCTGGTGCTCGAGGTGGGGGACGCGGGGTTCGCGCAGGGGCGGTTCCTGGCGGCGCCGGCGTACTTCGTCGCCGTGCGGGGCGAGGGCGGGGCCGGGGGAGGCGTCGGGAGCCTGGGCGGGGTGCCGCTGCGGGCGGCCCGGGACGATGCGTTTCGGTTCGTGCTCGGGCTCAGCGGGGGGCGGGCCGCGGCCCGGGACGTGTTCGCCTGGTGGGAGCGGGAGGGGCGGCCCGGGCGGGAGCGGTTCGGGGTGACCGTGCGCGGGGAGCGGGAGTGGGTGTGGCTGGACGAGCCGGACGGGCCCTGTCTGTGGGATCTGCCCGGTGGGGGCTGAGGCGGGGAGGAGTCGCCCCCGCCGCCCCTTCCCGTCCCGAAACCGGGGCTGCCGCCCCCGGAGCCCCCCGACCCCCGACGTGCTTCGTCGGGTGCCGGTTTCGTCGTGGCTGGGCGCGCAGTTCCCCGCGCCCCTTGCGGGGCTTTCAGCCCCGGTGGATCGTGATCGTGGTCCAAGCGCCCACGTGGACGCGGTCGCCGTCCTGGAGGGGGACCGGGACGAAGGGCTGGATGGGCTCCTCGCCGCCGTTGACCGTCGTGCCGTTCGTCGAGTTCTGGTCGACCACCGCCCAGCTGCCGTCCGGCTGCTGGACCAGGACCGCGTGCTGGTGCGAGACCCCGGGGTCCTCCGGCGGGACCGAGAGGTCGATGTCGGGGGTGTCGCCCGTGGAGTGGCGGCGGCGGCCGATCGAGAGCTGGTTGCCGACCAGGGGGCGCTGCTGCTCCGGGGAGTAGGCGGGCAGGTTCAGGCCCGACGCCTCGGGGCCGCTGCGCTGCATCATCGCCATGAAGTAGTCACGGTCCGGGCCGATCGTGGCCGACCACGTCACATGACCCTGCGACTGCTGGGGCTGCTGCTGGTACGGCGGAGGGGGCTGCTGCTGGTAGCCCTGGTCCGGCGCCGTGGTGGGGGACGGCGGCGGGGAGATCGTCCAGTCGTCACCGCTCGGAGCACCGGGACCGCCAGGACCACCGGGACCACCGGGACCACCGAACGTCCCCGGCTGGACCGGCGGCTGCTGATAGGCCTGCGGGGGGCCCGGAGGGAACGGCGCCGGGCCCGAGGGCTCGCTGCCGAACGGGGCCGGCGGGATCGGCTCGGCCGGGCGGTTCATCTGCGAGGGGCGCGAGCCCTGGTACTCGTACGGGTCCTGGCCGGGACCGGGGCCCTGCGGCGGCTGCTGGAAGCGCATCGCCGGGTTCCCGGGGGCTCCGGGGCCGCCCTGGCCGCCCGACGTGGGCAGCGGCGGGTTCGGCGCCGCCGGGGTGTACGACGTCGCCGTGTTCGTGAGGAAGTTCCAGCGGCACTCCTCGCAGAACGGCGCACCGCCCTCACGCGGCGTACGGCACTGCGGGCACAGCTCGGGCGCGCGCTGCGCCTGGGGCGCCTGCGGCTGCTGCGGCGGGTAGCCGTAGCCGGGGGCCGGGGGCGGCGGCGGAGGCGGGGGTACGGCACCGGCCATGCGGTGACCGCAGACCTCGCACCAGTCGTCGGAACCCGACTGGTGTCCGTTCGGGCAGGTCGGCATGTCGGCGCTTCCCCCTCTCCTTCACGTGCAAGCCCGGGCTTGCCATGGGTGATCTCGGATGGCTATTTCTTGACGCGTACGGTCTTGGTGGAGCGGGTCTCGAGAGTCATCTCGTCGGCCTCCGCGACCTTCGGCTTCAATCGAACAGTACCTTCCGCGGCGTCCACCACGTCCACCACCTTCGAAAGCAGTTTCGCCGTATCGGCGTTTCCGGAGAGCGCCGCGAGCTGCACCGCTCGGCCCAGCTTCGCCGTCGCCCCGTCCGCGTCACCGGCCTTGCGCGCGTCCAGGCCCTGCTGGATCACCTGTGCCAGTTCCGCCTGGCCCGTGTAGTGGGCGACCTGAGGATTGATGGACGTGGACGCCGTCATGTCGTCCGTCCAGACCGCGCGGACCAGCCCCTGCGAGAGGGTCTGGGCCGAGCCGTCCGGCTGCGGGACGATCAGGGAGACGCGGGCGGCCAGCATCTCCTGGCCCAGCTCGGCGGACGGGACCTGGACGCAGACGTGGTAGTCACGGGACTCGTCGCCCCAGGAGCCGGTGGGGTAGTCGCCGGCCCGCGGACCCGCCTCGGTGCGGCGGTCGGTCAACTCCTCCACGGTGGGCGCCACTTGCTTCACGAACTTGATCTCGGAGCCGAGCGGGGTCCACAGCCGCAGCGCCACGTCCGCGACCTCCTTGCCCATCGCCGTCTCCATCATCTGCGTGAAGTCGCCGGCCAGGTGCGCCGGGTCGGCGACGATGTCGGCGGTGCCGAGCAGCGCCGAGGCGATCCCTGTGACTTCCTTCACTTCCCAGTCGGTGCCCACGCCGCGGGCGTCACAGGTGAAGCGGCCCGCGGTCGCGTCGAGGGTCGCCCGCAGGTCCTCCGGCGACTCGTGCTCGTTGCGCCCGTCGGTCAGCAGGATGCCGTGCCGCACCATCGACGCCGACGAGTCCGCCGCGTACAGCAGGCGGTCGGCGAGCCGCAACCAGGTGCCGATCGCCGTGCCGCCGCCCGCGGACAGCTTGCGCAGGGCCTGCTTGGCCTGGTCGCGGGTGGTGGCGCCGGCGACGGCGAGCCGGCCGCCTCCCGGATAGATCTCCTTGGCGACGTGGGTGCCGGCGATCACCGCGAAGTGCACCCCGTCGCGCAGGGTGTCGATCGCGGCGGCCGACGCCTCGCGGGCCCCGCGCATCTTGGTCGGCGGGTAGTCCATCGAACCGGAGCAGTCGACCATCAGCGCGACGGCGGCGTCCACGGCGGTGCCCGAGCCGTACAGGTGCGGCGCGCCCACGGCGCTGCCCACCGTCCCCCCGCCCGTCGCGGTCACCGTGATGATCGCGTTGACCTCCCGGCCCCACTCCGGCAGGTACTCGTTCTGGTACACGTCGACCGAGAACTGCGGAACGGTCGGCTTCGAGAAATTGGCCATGATGACAAGTCCCCCCTGGACAACATCACTTGTGCTTTGAGTGACCCGCGGGCCGGCCTCAGGCCGATCCTGCCCCCTGCCGGGCCCCCGGGAACGGCAGGACCGCCACTGTTACGTTGTCGTGGCCCCCGCCGTCGAGGGCGTGCCCGGTCAGCACCTGCGCGGCGTGCAGCGGGCGCCCGGCGGCGTCGGCGGGCACCGCCCGGGCCATCTCCTCGGCCGACTCCGCGTAGTTCCACAGGCCGTCGGTGCACACCACCACGACACCAGGCCGGTCCGGCTTGAAGGAAGCCGTGTGCGGCTCCAGTTCGTAGGCGTCCGCGCCGAGCCAGCCCGTGATCGCGTGGGCGCGCTCGTCGGCGTACGCCTCCGCCTCGTTCATCAGGCCCGCCGCGACCATCTGCGCGGCCCACGAGTCGTCCTCGGTGAGCCGGGCCGCGGTCGCGGTGCGGTCGTCGGGCACCCAGTAGGCGCGCGAGTCGCCGACCCAGCCGACCACGAGCAGCTCACGGGTGACGATCGAGCCGACGAAGGTGCACGCCGGGGCGTTCTGGTGCGGCTGGTGCTCGCGGGCCGTCGCGGGCTCCTGCGCCAGCGCGTTGACCGCCTCGGCGGCCGTCAGGATCGCCTCGTGCAGGGCCTGCTGCGGGTGGGTGCCGCGCGGCAGGGACTCGTGCAGCGACTCGTTGGCCGCGCGGGTCGCGGCGAGCGAGGCGTCGTCGGGGCGGGTCGCGGACGACACCCCGTCGCAGACCAGCGCGACCACGGCCGGCGACCCGTCGGGCAGCGCGGCCGAGGAGATCACGAACGCGTCCTCGTTGCGGTGGTGGCGCAGGCCCCGGTCGCTGACCGCGGCGACCGCGCCCAACTCCTGCTCCATGTGGTCGCGTTCGCGCGGCTGGGCGTGCCCGCAGTTCTCGCAGTAGCCGTCCGGGTCGACCTGCCCCGCGCGGCAGGCCACGCACAGCTTGGTGCCGGCCGCCGGAGTGGCCGCCTCCAGCTGCTCGGGCGTCGCGGTACGGGGATCGGGGGCGCCGCCGCCGGACTCGATGCCCTCCAGATCGGTCGGCAGGTGCACCGGCGCGGGAGTGTCCGAACTGTCAGGCTCCTGTGCGGCCGGCCACTCGGCGGACCCCTCCGGGGCGGGCGCCATCGTCAGGGTCGGATGGTCGTCCGGCGCCGCCGCCCGCGGCGTCGACGAAAGGTCGTACCCGCAGGCCCCGCAGAAGCGGTCGCTCTCCTCGAGCGGCTCCTCGCAAGCGGGACACACGGCTGTCGACTGGTGCGTCTGCGACATCAACTCACACCCACGTCCGAGGGCGGTAGCGGTTGGCCCGCTCCACCAGTTCGATCCTCTCCTCGCCCCTTGAAGCGAGCCTGGCCAGTGTCCGGTACGAGCGCTCCAGGCCGAGGCGCAGTCCGCGCTCGTCCAGATCGTTGCCGAGCACCACCGCGCCTGCGGGGCCTGCCGGCTGACCGGAACCCTGCCTACCGGAGAGTACCCAGTCGAGCGCGGTACCGAGGACCTCGGTGGACAACTGCTCGCGGCGCACCGCGTCGAGGCCGAACGCGTCGAGCGCCTCGACCTGCCCCGCGGCGGCCGTCAGGTCGCCCAGCAGCGGGTCGCCGTTGGCGGAGACCGGGGCCTCCGCGATCCGTCCGCGCAGGCGGGCCCGGACCGCGGCGACCCGGGCCGCCGTGTAGTGGATGGAGGACTCCGGCACCGACTCCAGGGTGCGCACCGAGCCCGCCCGGTCCCCGGCGGCGAGCTGTACGCGGGCCAGGCCGAACGCGGCGCTGACATAGCTGGGGTCGGTGGTCCAGACGAGGCGGTAGTACTCCGCCGCGTTGTCCAGCTGGCCCAGGACCTCCGCGCAGACGCCGAGCGCCAGCTTGGGCGCGGGCTCGCCGGGGAACGCGTCGTAGATCGCGTCGAACGACAGTGCCGCGTTCGCGTGGTCGCCGACCGAGAGCGCGGCCACGCCCCGGTACCAGACCACCCGCCAGTCGTCGGGGTGGTCGGACTCCAGGGCGGCCAGGCCCCGGCCCGCGGCGTCGAGGTCGCCCATCTCCAGGCGGGCCCGCAGCTCGCGCAGGCGCAGTTCGAGGGAGCCGGTGGGCGCCGCGTGCAGGGCGGTGATCAGCTCGGCGGGCGCGGAGGTCATCAGGCCGGCGAGGAACCCCGCGTTCGGATCGTTCGGGTCGACCCGGGGGACCGGCAGGGCCAGCGCGGTGGTGACCGCCTGGAGCGGTCTGACCAGCGCCGAGGGGGACGGCGGCAGCGCGGGATGCGCGGGCGCCCCGTTCAGCGCGCTCTGCCTGCCGCGCCGGGCCCGTACGGGGACCTCGCGCACGCCGAGACGCGACACGTCGGTGTCGAGCCGGCCGAACAACTCCGTGTCGGTGACCTTCACTTCCGGCCCGAAGAGCGTCGACAGGGCCGGGCGCGGCTTGCTCGTCTGGAGCGCGACGACCTCGCGCAGGACGCCGGTCAGCTGCTCCGCCATCTCCTGCGCGGAGGCGAAGCGGCGGGCCGGATCCGGGTCGGTGGCGCGCACCAGGAGCCGGTAGAAGGACTCGTAGCGGCGGAAGACCTCGATGTTGCCGGGGTCGGGCAGCGAGTCCGCGAAGACGTTCGTGTAGCCCTGGAAGTCGAAGGTGAGCAGGGCCAGGGTGCGGGCCACCGTGTACAGGTCGGAGGCGACCGACGGGCCGACCTCGGCGACCTCGGGCGCCTGGAAGCCGACCGTGCCGTAGATCGCCGACTCGGTGTCGTCCATCCGCCGGACCGCGCCCATGTCGATCAGCTTGAGCTGGTCCTCGGTCTGGATCGCGTTGTCGACCTTGAAGTCGCAGTACAGGAGATTGCGGCTGTGCAGGTGCCCGAGCGCCTCCAGCGCCTCGATGCCGTACGCGCACGCCTGCTCGACCGGCAGCGGGTCCCGCCGGCCCTCCGGGGTGCGCCGCTCGTTGGCGATCTCCTTCAGCGACTTGCCGCCCACGTACTCCATGACGATGTAGCCGTCCATGGAGCCGGTGCGCTGGTCGAGGTGCTCGACGAAGTTGTAGATCCGGACGATGTTCGAGTGCTCGATCTCCGCGAGGAAGCGGCGCTCCGAGATCGCCGCCGCCATCGCGTCCTGGTCACCGGTGTCGAGCAGGCCCTTGAGGACCACCCAGCGGTCGGAGACGGCACGGTCGACGGCGAGGTAGACCCAGCCGAGACCGCCGTGCGCCAGACAGCCGGCGACCTCGTACTGGCCGTGCACGACGTCGCCCGTGTCCAGCTTCGGCACGAAGGAGTACGGGTGCCCGCACTTGGTGCAGAAGCCCTCGGTGCGGCCCTTCCGCTCCCCGCGCGAGCGGCCCACCGGCGCCCCGCAGTCCGAGCGCGAGCAGAATCGCTTCCGCTCGGGGACCTCGGGGTGCTCCTGGACCATCGCGCGCGGGTCGGGCCGCGGCACGTCGGGCACCCGGACGAGCCCGGCGCCGAGCCGCGCCCGGCCCGAACTGCTCGCGCTCGCACCCGAACTGCGCACCGAGACGGACCGCGAGGTCGACGTCCCGGACAGCGAACGCGACAGCCGCCCCGAGACCGACCGGCGCGACTGCGAGGACCGCGACGACGTGCGCGTCGACCGGGCCGACGACCGGGAGCTTGACCGGGAACTCTGCGAACCGCGCGCGCCGCCGCCCGCGATCCCGGTCGGCGGCGACGACACCATCCCGGTCGGGGAGACGACCGGGGCGAGCCCGCAGGTGTCGCAGTACAGCTCGCCGCCGCCCATGTCCGCGTAGGAGCCGCCGCAGCCGGGCCGCTGGCAGGCGCCGGGGCGCGCGGCCGGTCCGGCGCCGGGCGCCGCCGCGGGCGCGGCCTGCGGCTTCAGCCCGCAGGTGTCGCAGTACAGCTCCCCGCCCATGTTCTCGTACTGGCCCGGGCAACCGGGCCGCGTGCATCTCTGAGCCCCCGCCACGACTAGGACTCCCCCCTCTGGTCCGTGGGCGCGGCCAGTACGTCCGCCGCCGCCCTCTGATACCGCAGCACCGCCGACTCCGCCGCCCGCAGGTCGCAGGGGGCGCTCCACAGCATGCGGCGCGCCGCGTCGTACCGCTCGACGAGCATCGGGTCCTCGGCGAACCCGAGCCGGGCCACCTTCGCCTTGTACGCGTCGAGCCGGCCGCGCAGCTCCGCGCGGACGGCCAGCGGAGCGGTCACCGCGGTCAACGACTCGCGGGCGCGCAGCAGTTCGTCCTCCGCCTTCGTCTCCAGCGACTCCAGCAGCGGCGAGAGCCGGTTCCACTGGCCGTGCCTGCGGTACTCGGCCGCCGTCGCCAGCTGCTCCTGGAGCACGGTCGGCGGGCCCGACACGGCCGGCACCTCCGACGCGGCGATCTTCGCCAGCACCTCGCCGCGCGCCGACCGCGCCTCGGCGAGCGTGCGGTCCGCGCGCGAGAGCACGTCCCGCAGCCGGCCGAGCCGCGCCTCCGCGTCCTGCCGGACGGTGAGCACGGCGTCGATCTCGCGCCGCACGTCCTCGATGGCGCGCGCCTCCCGGTCGTACGCGGTGGTGTCCGGGCGGCCGCCGCCGGGCGCCGAACTGCCGTGCGCCTTCTGCCAGTACGCCAGCGGGTCGGAGACCACTTCCTCGCGCAGCCGGGTCAGCACGGCGGTGATCCGCTCCAGGTCGTCACCGGCCGGGTGCTCGCCGGGACGGACGCCGACGGAGTGCGCGAGCTGCCGGGTGCGGGCCAGCTCGGCGGCGAGCAGGTCTATCCGGGCGGGCAGCGCCGACCACACCGCGTCGGCGGCCACCACCATGTCGAGCGACGACGCGTACAGGTCGTTCATCCGCGCCACGAGCGCGGCCAGCGTGAACTGTTCGGCGAGCTTCGCCGGGCCGGTGATCGTCGGCGACAGGCCGTCCGTGCTCGCGCCGGAGGCGACGGTGACGCTCTCGCCGCGCAGCAGGTCGGTCAGCGCCGTCAGATCGTCCCGGCTGGGCCAGCGGCGCTGGGCGCGGATCTCGTGGGCGGTGCGCAGGGCGCCCGCGTACGCGTCGAAGTACGCCCAGAGCAGGGTGATCGCCTGCTCGGCCGACGACCAGCGCTCCCGGGTCGTCCCGGTCAGCTGAGCGCCTTCGAGCAGGCGGCGGCCCGCGTGGTCCTGGAGTGCGAGCAGCGACGTCTCGATGGCCTCGTGCTCGGCGCCGAGGCGGGCCAGGGCACGGTCCACCTCGTCCCGGTCCATCACCGGACCAGGGGGTCCCGCGACGCCCATCGATCACCTCTCCGCTTGTCTCGACTGCGCTGTGCGTGCTCTGTGCTCTGTGCTGAGTGTGCTGGGTGGAGTGTCACTTGTACTTCGGCGCGGGCGGTCCCGACGACGGGCCGAGGGCGGCCTCCAGCCACTTGTCGTAGGACTTCTGCCAGCCGCTGCCCTTGCCGCCCGCGCGGTAGTCCTCCAGCACCTGGTTGACCCGGCGCACCAGGTCGTCGGAGCCCTTCTTCATGGCCACGCCGTAGTACTCCGTGGTGAACGGCTCGCCCTTCAGCTCCACCGTCGGGTCCTGCGCGGCCTGGCTCGCGGCGAGGGCGCCGTCGGTCACCACCGCGTCGACCTCGCCGAGCTGGAGGCGCACCAGGCAGTCCAGCTGGTTCGGCACCGTCGT
Source organism: Streptomyces sp. NPDC001904 (assembly GCF_040297005.1). Classification (NCBI taxonomy): domain Bacteria; kingdom Bacillati; phylum Actinomycetota; class Actinomycetes; order Kitasatosporales; family Streptomycetaceae; genus Streptomyces; species Streptomyces sp. NPDC001904. Next base: position 91,580 of record NZ_JBEOYI010000002.1, read on the forward strand.
GGCGATGTCGGTGCTGCGCGGGATGTCGCCCTTGTCGCGGCCGTCGTCGAGCGCCGTCTCCGCCGTCGAGCCCTTCGCCGTGCAGATCCGCTTGCCGCCCAGCGACTTGTCGTAGCCGGTGATGTCCGAGGCGCGCGGGGCGAGGACCTGCTGGCCGGTCTGGAAGTACGCGGTGGAGAAGTCGACGTCGTTCAGGCGGTCGCAGCTGATGGTCATCGTGCGGACCACCATGTCGACCTGGCCGCTCTTGATCGCCGGGATGCGCTGGTTGGTGGGGATGGCGCGGAACCGGATCGCGTCGGGGTCGCCGAGGATCTCGCCGGCGATCTCGTGCGCGAGGTCGATGTCGAAGCCCTCCAGCTCGCTGGTCTTCTCGCTCGCCGAACCGGACGAGTCCAGGCCCTTGTTGGGATCGCGGTAGCCCCAGCGGAAGCTGTTCTGGTCGACGCCGACCGACAGGTAGCCGCGCGTCTTGATGGCCTTCACGGCCGTGCCGTTCTGGTCGCCCTTCGGGTCGAGGCTGCGCTCCGGCTCGTGCCCCTTCTCCGTCGGCGAGCAGTCGTCGGCCCTGGTCTGCAGCCCCTCGGCCACGCCGCCCGAGCCGAGGCCCGTGCTGCCGTCGCCGCTCGCCGTGTGCGACAGGGGGAGCAGCACCGTGAACACCGCCACGAGGGCGCAGGCGACCGCGGCGGCCATCGCCGCGACGCCGCCCCAGCCGCGCAGACTCACCCTGCGCGCGTCTCGCTCGTCCATCACCGCACCCCCTCTCACCGGTACTCCGAAAGCCTGCGCCCGATGCCCAGCACCGCGCCCACCGCCGCGAGCACCGCGAGGACCGCCGCGCCGACCGACAGGCCGGTCATCGCGTCGCGGCCGCCGGTGGCGTCCGACGTGAACTGCGCCTGCTCGTGCACCAGAGCCCGGTCGAGACTCTGGTCCACCAGATCGAAGCACTCGCCCGTCGGTTTGTCGTCCTTGGAGCCGATGATCTTGTCGAGGGCGCCCTGATAGTTACCGGAATCGTCCTGCTTGCGCGCTTCGGTGTGACGGTTGCGCCACTCCAGCATGGCGCTGTTCGCCTTGTTCACCGGCGCCTCGCCGGACGCGTCGCCCTCGGCGAGGGCGTCCGCCGCCTTCAGTCTGGTCGCCAGCGTCGTCATCTGCTTCTGGAAGTCGACGTCGTACTTGTCCTTGACCTCGCTGCCCACGGTCACCGTCTCGGCGCCGCGGCTGACCAGCGTCAGGTTCTCGTTGCCCCGCGCCTTCAGGGAGGCGATGCTCGCGTCGTGCAGCACGTTCAGCGACCGGACGCCCTGGTCGTACGAGGCGTTGAGCCCGCTGCGGGCCACCGTGTGCCCGACCACCAGCCACAGCAGCACGACGGTGGAGGCCGCCGTGGCCGCGAGCAGGCCGTGGTTGAACACCCGGTTCGTCAGCCGGTAGTTGCGCCGCTGCGCCCAGGCGAGGCCGGCGAGGGCGATGACGCCGAGCGCGATCGCGATCCAGGGGTAGGGGGTCGCCGCGTCGTAGTCGTCGCGGAGCCGCTGGTTCTCCTTCGTGTACAGGTCCTCGGCGGCGGGGAGCATCTCGGTCTGCATCTTCTCGTTCGCGTACCGCAGATACGCGCCGCCCAGCGGGTAGCCCTGCCGGTTGTTGGCGCGGGCGCGCTCGATGAGGCCCTTGTACTCGGGCAGCAGCTTGTTGAGCTTGGCGATCGTGGCGGCCGAGGGGGTGCCCGGGTCGGTGCTGGCCGCGGCCGTGACGAGCTTGGCGGCGGCGGTGCGGATGTCCTTCTCGTACCGGTCGCGGACCGCCGCCGTCTCCTGGCCGCCGGCCAGGAAGCCGCTGGACGCCGTGGTGTTGGCGTCGGCGAGGGAGCGGTAGATGTCGGCTGCGTCGGCGCTCAGCGGCTGGCTGGAGTGCAGCACGTCGTCGGCCGCCGTCGAACGGTCCGTCATCTGCCAGGCCGTCGTGGCGCCGAACGCGATGACGAGCAGCGCCAGTATCGCGCCGATGATGCGCAGCCGCCCCGGCTCGGTGGTGGCCGCCGACTTCAGGCGCTCGATGCCCTCGGCCCAGGCGGTGCGGCGGGGCTCCGCCGGGGGCGGGGCGACGGGTGCCGGTGGTGTGGTGCCGCGGGTCTGCTGCGGCGGGACCGGCGGCATCGTGGGCAGCGCGGTGTGGGCCGGCGGCGCGGTGCTTCCGTTCGGCGGGTATGTCACTTCGACCCTCCCCCATGGTCGTGCGTCGGCGGTAAGTATCGCTGCCGCGACTGACATCCGCACAGGCATTGACTCGATCTTGTTTGCGAGCCCTGCATTTGAACACGTGTCGGGGGTGGGTTCGGTTCCCTGGTCGGGCGGGTGCGGGTCGAGTGTGGCTGGTCGCGCAGTTCCCCGCGCCCCTGGAGCGGGCTTCGCTCGTCCAGGGGCGTCAGGTCCTACTGCGCGTAGTGGGCCCGTACCTTCGCGTGGATCGACGGGGGTGCGCCCACCGTGTCGAGGCCCAGGAGGGCGGCGCCCAGGACCGGGCGTTCCGAGACGACCCGGGGTTCGGCCTTCGGGGCGCGGGCGGCCAGCGATTCACGGATCCGGGTGTCCAGTTGCGGGTGGCGTGCGGCCAGCACGCTGCCGCCCAGCAGCACCGGCACCTCGGCCTCCAGCAGGTCCAGCCTGCGCAGCGCCACCGTCGACATGGCCACGACCTCGTCGGCCATCCGGTCCACGAGGGCCCGGGCCACCGGATCCCCGGCCGCCGCCGTGGCGAACAGCACCGGCGCGCACTCGTGCCGCCGCTCCACCGGGATCCGGCCCAGGTGCAGCGCCTCGATCAGCGCGTACATGGAGTCCAGACCGAAGTGCGCCGGCAGGTCCCGCATCAGGGCCGTCGGCTCGCCCCGCCCGTCCTCGGCGCGCGCCGCGAACCAGAGGGCCTCCTCGGCGAGGCCCCCGCCGCCGCCCCAGTCACCGGAGATCTTGCCGATGGCGGGGAAGCGGGCGGTGCGGCCGTCGGGCAGCATGCCCGCGCAGTTGACGCCCGCGCCGCAGACGACGGCGACCCCGCGCGGCTCGGCGTCCTCCAGGAGTCCGGCGCGCAGCACGGCGAAGGTGTCGTTGCGGACGTCCACGCCGGACGACCAGCCCCGCGCCCGCAGCGCCGCCGCCAGCTCCTGCTCCTCCACGGGCAGGTCGGCGTTGGCCAGGCAGGCGGACACATGGTCCACCGAGTCGAGCCCCGCCTCGGCGAGCGCCCGGCCGACCGCCTCCGCGAGCACGTCCACGGCGGCCTCGACCCCCACGCGCGGCGGCTGGAACCCGCCGCCGCGGGCCGCGCCGACGACAGTGCCGTCGGCCGCGACCACCGCGACGTCGGTCTTGCTGTTTCCCGCGTCCACGGCAAGGACGGTCATGCCCACGCGAGGTGCTCCCGGTTGTGCGCGATCAGCTGGTCGGTGAGCTGCTCGGCGTACTCGATCTGGCCCACCAGCGGGTGCGCGAGCAGCGCCTTGAAGACGCGGTCCCGGCCGCCGCGCAGGGCGGCCTCCAGGGCCAGGTCCTCGTACGCGGTCACGTTGGCGATGAGTCCGGCGTACAGCGGGTCGAGCCGCGGCACGGGCAGCGGGCGCGCGCCCTTGCCGTCGACGGCCGCCTGCACCTCGATGACGGCGTCGTCGGGGAGGAAGGGCAGCGTGCCGTTGTTGCGGGTGTTGACGACCTGGTACGGCGAACCGCCGCTGCCCAGCAGCGACGCGGCGAGGTCGACCGCCGCCTCGCTGTAGAACGCGCCGCCGCGCTTGGCGAGCAGCTCGGGCTTCTCGTCGAGCGTCGGGTCGCCGTACATCCGCAGCAGCTCGCGCTCCATCTCGGCGACCTGGGCGGCCCGGGACGGCTTCGTGCGCAGCTCCCGCACGACCGCGTCGTGCTGGTAGTAGTAGCGCAGGTAGTAGGACGGCACGACGCCCAGGCGGTCGACGATCGCGCGCGGCATGTGCAGGTCGTCGGCGACCGCGTCACCGTGCTCGGCCAGCAGCCGCGGCAGCACGTTCTCACCCTCCGGGCCGCCCAGGCGCACGCCCAGCTCCCAGGTGAGGTGGTTGAGGCCGACGTGGTCCAGGTGGACCTGCGAGGGGGCCACGTCGAGCAGCTTCGCGAACTTGCGCTGGAAGCCGATCGCCACGTTGCACAGGCCGATCGCCTTGTGCCCGGCCTGGAGCAGGGCCCGGGTCACGATGCCCACCGGGTTGGTGAAGTCGATGATCCAGGCGTCCGGGTTGGTCCGGCGCACCCGCTCGGCGATGTCGAGCACGACGGGGACCGTGCGCAGCGCCTTCGCGAGGCCGCCGGCGCCGGTGGTCTCCTGGCCGACACAGCCGCACTCCAGCGGCCAGGTCTCGTCCTGGTTGCGGGCGGCCTGCCCGCCGACGCGCAGCTGGAGCAGGACCGCGTCGGCGTCCGCGACGCCCGCGTCCACGTCGGACGTGGTGCGGATGACGCCGGGGTGCCCCTGCTTGGCGAAGATGCGGCGGGCGAGGCCGCCGACCAGCTCCAGGCGGTCGGCCGCCGGGTCGACGAGGACGAGCTCCTCGATCGGCAGGGTGTCCCTCAACCGCGCGAATCCGTCGATGAGTTCGGGCGTGTAGGTCGACCCTCCGCCGACCACTGCGAGCTTCATAACCGAATTTCCGTCCTCAGCTCTTGAGAGCCGTTCTTGAGAGCCGTTCAGCCCTTGACACCGGTGAGGGTGACGCCTTCCACGAAGGCTTTCTGTGCGAAGAAGAAGACGATGCAGACCGGCGCCATCACCAGAAGGGTCGCCGCCATCGTCAGGTTCCAGTTGACACTGTGCGCGGACTTGAAGGATTCGAGTCCGTAACTGAGCGTCCAGGAAGCCGGGTTCTGGGCCGCGTAGATCTGCGGCCCGAAGTAGTCGTTCCAGCAGTAGAAGAACTGGAAGAGCGCGATCGCGGCGATGCCCGGCTTGGCCATCGGCACCACGATCCTGAGCAGGGTCCGCAGCTCGCCGCAGCCGTCGACCCGCGCCGACTCGATGTACTCCTTCGGGATCGTCAGCAGGAACTGACGCAGCAGGAAGATCGAGTACGCGTCGCCGAACGCCATCGGGATGATCAGCGGCCACAGCGTGCCGGAGAGGTGGAACTGCTGGGCCCACACCAGGTACATCGGGATCACGATGACCTGCGGCGGCAGCATCATCGTCGAGATGACGAGGATCATCGCCGTGCGGCGGCCGCGGAAGCGGAACTTCGCGAGTGCGTAGGCCACGGGGATCGCCGAGCAGACCGTGAAGAGGGTGCCCACGACCGCGTAGAAGATCGAGTTCCGCCACCAGTCGAGGAACCCGTCGGTCTCGAAGACGGCCTTGTAGTTCTCCCAGTGCCACGAGTTCGGCCACAGGTCGCCGCTCATCGCCTGGTCGTCGGCCATCACCGAGGTGAGGAAGACGAACACGAAGGGGAGGACGAACAGCAGCGCGACGGCGATCGCGACGCTGTGCACGGCGATCCAGTTCAGGATCTCCTTGCGGCGCGGCCGGGCGGGCTCCGTGCCTCTGGCGGCGGGGGCGTCGGCGCTCGCCGCCGGACGCAGGGTGGTGGTGGTCATGGGATCAGTCCTCCGCCGAGAGCAGGCCCGAGCGCTTGCGCATGAGCAGCATGGTCACGGCCATCGCGATGACGAACAGGACGAGCGAGAGCACGCACGCGGCGCCGGTGTTGAAGTTCTGGAAGCCCATCGAGTAGACGAGCTGGGGGACCGTGAGGGTCGAGTGGTCCGGGTAGCCGGGCTGGATCACCGAGCCGGGGCCGATGGAGACGCCGGAGGCGATCTTCCCGGCGACCAGGGCCTGTGTGTAGTACTGCATGGTCTGCACGACACCGGTCACGACCGCGAACATCACGATCGGGGTGATCGAGGGCCAGGTCACGTACCGGAACTTGGTGAACGGGCCGGCGCCGTCGAGTTCGGCGGCCTCGTACTGCTCCTTCGGTACGTCGAGCAGCGCGGCCATGAAGATGACCATGAGGTCGCCGATGCCCCACAGGGAGAGCAGGACGAGGGACGGCTTGGCCCAGGTGGGGTCGTTGAACCAGTTCGGGCCGTCGATGCCGATCTTCGCCAGGAGCTCGTTGACCGGTCCGGTCGACGGGTTGAGCAGGAAGACGAAGGCGACGGTGGCCGCCACCGGGGGCGCCAGGTACGGCAGGTAGAAGGCGGTCCGGAAGAAGCCGACGCCGCTCTTGATCTTCGTGACGAGCAGGCCGAGCGAGAGCCCGAAGACCACCCGCAGCGCCACCATGACCACGACCAGCCACAGCGTGTTCCACAGGGCCGGGCCGAACAGCGGCATGTCCTGGAACACGTACTTCCAGTTCCGCAGCCCCACGAACGTGGGCGCCTTGATCTGGTTGTAGTGCATGAACGAGAAGTAGACGGTGGCGAGCAGCGGGTAGGCGAAGAAGACGCTGAACCCGATCAGCCAGGGGGACAGGAAGCCCAGGGTGCGCAGTCTGCGCCGCGCGGGCCGGGAGAGTGCGATTGCCATGCGCGGGACCTCAGTTCTGCGACTGCAGCGTGTCGGCGTCGATGAGCTTGTCGAGACGTTTCAGTCCCGCCTTCAGGTTCGGGACCTTCCCGGCCTCCTCCGTGTACGAGAAGTCCTGGAGCTGCACGACGTACATGCCGCCGTTGGTCGACGGGGGCAGCACCTGGCTGTACTTGTTCTTCGCGATGTCCAGGAACGTGCGGAACGTCGGGTCGGCGTCCAGCTTCGGCGACGTGAGGGCCGCCTTCGTCGAGGGCACGTTGTGGATCGCGTTCGCGAACTTCACGACCTGGTCGGTGTCCGCGGTCAGGTACCGCAGCAGCTCCCAGGCGGCGTTCTGGTGCTTGCTGCTGTGCGCGATGCCGGCGACGGTGCCGGTGAGATAGCCGCGCCCGTACTTCTCCACCTGGTCGTCGGGGACCGGCAGCGGGGCCACGCCCCAGTCGAACTTCGCCTTGGCGTCGTCGAGCATCAGGCCGCGCCACTCACCGTCGAGGTGCATGGCCACCTTGCCGTTCAGGAAGGCGTTCTGGTTCGACATCTCGTCGCCGAAGGAGGTGCGGAACCGCTCCAGGGCGTCGTAGCCGCCCTGCGCGTCCATCAGCTTCTTCGCGGTCCTGAAGAACTCGTACGACGCCGGGTCCTTCGCCAGCCGGGACGTGCCGTCCTGGTCGAAGTAGGTCGGGCCCCACTGGGCGAACAGCCGGTCGGGGCTGTTCTGGTAGAAGCGGAAGTTCGGCATGAAGCCGACGCGCTTGACCGTGTTGCCGCTCTTCTGCGTCAGCTTCCTGGAGTCGGCGACGAACTCGGACATCGTCTTCGGCGGGTGCGTGATGCCCGCCTCCTTGAAGGCGTCCTTGTTGTAGTACATGCCGAAGGCGTCGGCGAGCAGCGGCAGCGCGCACTGGTTGCCGTCGTAACTGGTGTAGTCCAGCAGGGCCTTCGGGAAGGTCTTGTCCTTGTCGAGCCCGGTCTTCTTCATGAACGGGTCGAGGTCGGCCCACATGCCGGAGTCGCAGTACTGCCCGACGTTGTTCGTCGTGAAGGACGAGACGACGTCCGGGGCCTCGTCGCCGCCGGCCCGCAGCGCCTGGTTGAGGGTGGCGTCGGTGACGTTGCCGGTGGACTGCACATGGATGTTCGGGTGGAGCTTCTCGAAGCGGGCGATCGAGTCGTTGATCGCCTTGACCTCGCCGGGCGCCGACCAGCCGTGCCAGAACTTGATGGTGACGGGCTTGGTCGGATCGTCGTCGGCGCTGCCGGTACTGGGATTGGCGCAGCCGGCGAGCAGCAGTCCGGCCGCGGCGAGCACCACGGGTGCGCGCAGGGGTATGCGCCATCGCGGCATGGCGAACGTCCTTTACGTGGGTGGGACGGTGGGCGGAGTGGGGGAGGGGCGGTACGGGGTTCAGGCGCCGCTGGTGTCGAAGACGGTGTCGCGGGCCTGCGACAGGGCGGTGCGCAGGGCACCGGTGAGGATGGGATCGCCGGCCAGCTCGCTGATGCGCAACTGCGGCCGGGGCAGGGCGAGTCCGGTGAGCTCCCGCTCCACGCGCTCGCGCAGCGGGTCGCCGCCCGCCTGGGCGACGAGCCCGGACAGCACGACGAGTTCGGGGTCGACGACGGCGACGACGGCGGCGAGGCCGGTGGCCAGGCGCCGGGCCACCTCGTCGAGCACCTCGACGTCCTTCAGCGCCTCGGCGAGGTCCTCGGTGCCGCCCGCGAGGTCGCGGATCGCGGGGGCCGCCACCAGGGACTGGAAGCCGCCGCCCGCGTCGTTGCGGGCGTGCACCGTCTCGCCGCCCCGGGCCAGCGGGGCGCCGGGCAGCGGCATGTAGCCGATCTCGCCCGCGCCGCCGGTCGCGCCGCGCAGCAGGACGCCGCCGAGCACGATCGCGGCGCCGACGCCCTCGTCGACGTAGGCGAGGACGAAGTCGTCGTGGTCCTGGGCCGCGCCCTCGTACTGCTCGGCGAGGGCCGCGAGGTTGACGTCGTTCTCGATGGAGACGGGGGTGCCCAGCACCTCGGCCAGCTCGGCGCGCAGGGTGCGCGAGTGCCAGCCGGGCAGGTGCGGGGCGTAGCGCAGCTGGCCGGTGTGCGGGTCGATGGCGCCCGGGGTGCCGATGACGGTGGCGGTCAGGTCGTCGTGGCCGAGCCCGGCCCGCTCCAGGGCGCCGTCGACCGCCTCGCTGACGAGCTGCGCGGTGCGGTGGCGCACGTCCTCCGCCACGGCGACGGCCTCGATCCGGAAGCGGCCGCGCTCGGCGCCGGTGATGTCGGCGACGACCGCGGTGATGCCGGTCGGGTCGGCGGACAGGGCGGCGACGTGCGCGGCGTCCGGGGCGATCTCGTAGAGCACGGCGTTGGGCCCGGGGCGGCCGGTCTGGCTGCCCGTGGTGCGCACCAGCCCGGCCGCTTCGAGCCGCCCGAGGATCTGCGAGGTCGTCGGCTTGGAGAGGCCGGTGAGTTCGCCGATCCGGGTGCGGGTGAGCGGGCCGTGGGCGACGAGGAGGTCGAGGGCGGAACGGTCGTTCATCGCACGCAGCACGCTCGGGGTGCCGGGGGTAGCGGCCATCTCGTGCTGTCTCCTCGCGGTGTCGTCATCGACTGTTAGGAAGGTTTCCTATTGGGTGCGAGGAACGTAAGTCGCTGGTGAAGGGGGCGTCAAGGGAAGACGCCCCCTGGTTGTCCAACTCGTTATCTCAGGGGTGCCCGTGGGCCGGGCGGCGACTCACCGGAAACGCGGGTCCTTCCGCTGGTCGTAGATCTCCTTGCCCGAGGCGTCGTAGGCGTGGATGTACGGGCTCGGGCCCGCGTAGCGCCGGCCCGGCGTGGCGCCGGCGGTGAGGGTGGACGCGTAGAAGAAGGCGCCGTCGGCCATGAGTGCCGGATACTCCGCCGGCTTGTCGCCGTAGCTGACGGTGACCTTGGCGACGCCGGATGCGTAGTGCCCGGCGCCCGCCACGAGGAAGGACCGCTCGCCCGTGGGTTCCATGGTGGAGTCGAAGTACTCGATCGTGCGGTCGGTGCTCCACAGCCGGTCGTTGATGAAGGTGGGCGGGGAACTCATGCTGCTGCCCTTGTCGCCCTTCGTCTGGCACTGCGCGTACTGGCCCGAGGAGTTGACGGCGATCACCACGCCGTCCGCGCTCGGGGCGGCGACGGGGGTGTGGACCGCGAGGACGGAGTGGAAGCGGGCGGCGTCCTGTCCCAGGCAGGAGGAGAGGATCCGGGCGACGGAGCCGGCCCCGATCGGGGGCAGCTTCCCGGGGGTGATGGTGAAGGCGTTCGGACCGGACGAAGCCGAAGCCGAAGCCGAAGCGGCGCCCGAGCCCGGGGGCGAGGCGGAAGGGGACGCGGGCGCGGCGGCGGGGGCCGACAGCGACGGCGCGGCACTCGGCCGTGCCTCGCCCGTCCCGCCGAGGACGGCCACGGCCGTGACGCTCACCACCGTGACACCGGTGGCCACGGCGAGCGGAACCCCCCACCGGCGGCTCGGCGACGGCGGCCGGTGCTCCTCGAGACCGATCTTCATCAGTAGCTCCTCTCGCATCCGCCGGTGGTCCGGCAGATCGCGTTCGGAAGGAGCCGCTGGAATTCCCTGCTCGTCACTCATCGTGCGACTTCCTTCGCGTGGACGTGATTCCCGGAACCGAAGACCGCCGCGTCGGGGGCCCCGTCGGTGAGATCGGCCCCCAGTCGCCGTCGCGCCCGGTGCAGCCTGGACTTCACGGTGCCGACCGCCACCTTCAGCACGGCCGCGGCCGCCTGCTGGTCGAGGCCCGCCCAGACGCACAGCTCGACGACCTCGCGTTCGTGCCGCGGCAGCCGGGCCAGCGCCCGGTGGATCTCCGACATGCGGCGCTCGTCGTCGATCCGGACGGCGACCCGGTCCGCGTGGTCGCCCACCGGCTCGTCGTGCGAGACGAGCCGGTGCAGCAGCGCCTCGGCGCGTCTGAGCCGCCGTCTGGTGTTCGACAGCAGGCGGTCGGCGATGCCCAGCAGCCACGGCAGCGCGGAATCGCGGTCGAGGACCGTCTCCGCGCGCCGCCGCCAGGCGTGCAGGAACACCGTCGAGGTGAGGTCCTCCGCCTCGGACCAGTCGGCCGTCCGGCGGAACACGTAGTTGTAGACGGCCTTTCCGTGGCGGTCGAAGAGCAGACCGAACGCCTCCCGGTCGCCGTCGACGGCGCGCGCCCACAGCTCCCGGTCGGTCATCCCGCCGTCGGGTCCGGCGTCGTTCAGTTCCATGCTCTCTACGTGTCCGGCACCCCGCCCGAGGTTCCCGCGGACGTCATCCGGTTCGACGTGCGGGCGTGCGGCCGGTGCCCGCGGGACCGGACCCGACGCCCGGCACGCCGGGAGCACGGGCGGGCGGGGTCGGGCGGGCGCGGGCCCCGGGAACGCAAAGACCCGGATCGATGATCAGGCGGAAACGCCTTCGATCCGGGCCAGGGCCTCGTCCGCGCCGAATGGTTGCAGATAGGGCAGCCAGCGCGGGTCCCTGTGCCCGGTCCCGATGATGCGCCAGGCCAGACCCGTCGGCGGTGCGGGCTTGTGGCGCAGGCGCCAGCCGATCTCCACCAGATGGCGGTCGGCCTTCGTGTGGTTGCAGCGGCGGCACGACGCCACCACGTTGTCCCAGACGTGCTGGCCCCCGCGGCTGCGCGGGATGACGTGGTCGACGCTGGTTGCGACGCCACCGCAGTACATGCACCGGCCGCCGTCACGGGCGAACAGTGCACGCCGGGTCAGAGGAACGGGGCCCCGGTAGGGAACCCGGACGAACCGCTTGAGCCGGACCACGCTGGGTGCGGGGACGGTGCAGGTGGCGCTGTGCATGAAGGCGCCGGACTCCTCGAGACAAGTGGCCTTGTTCTCCAGGACGAGTACGAGCGCGCGGCGGAGCGGTACGACGCCGAGGGGCTCGTACGACGCGTTGAGGACCAGGACATGCGGCACGGAATGCCTCCTTGTACGCCGGCGGCGCGTGGCTCGCGCCGGGACGATCTGCAGTCAGTCTCCCCTCATCGCTGGTCATGGCGCCACCATGTCCGCGTAACGGCCTTGAAGTGTTTTCGACCACATCTCGCTCACGTCCGGCGCGGAACCGGCCAAGTTGCGGGTGAGCGCCCGTGAGCACCGTCTCTTCGCCGAACATCTCGCCGATCCGCGCACAATGCCCCGTTAGTGTGGTGGGCCTGCCCGCTCCCGTCCCCGAGTCGTGCCGCCCTGTGGCGGGCAGAGGCAACGCCTGGAGGTACCTGCCGTGATCTTGTCCGTCCTGTCGGCCGCCAGCGACACGGGCAGTCAGCAGCCCACGCTCAAGGACGCCCAGGAGCAGGCCGGTCAGGCCGCCAGCTGGGTCGAGGAGAACTGGTCCGACTGGCTCGCCCTCGGCCTGCGGATCCTGCTGATCGTCGTCATAGCCGCCGTGCTGCGGGGGGTGATCCGGCGGGCCATCACCAAGCTGATCGAGCGCATGAACCGCACGGCGCAGGCCGTCGACGGCACCGCGTTCGGCGGCCTCCTGGTGAACGTCGAGCGGCGCAGACAGCGCTCGCAGGCCATCGGCAGCGTGCTGCGCTCGGTCGCGTCCTTCGTGATCCTCGGCACGGCCGCGCTGATGATCCTCAGCGCCTTCAAGATCAACCTCGCGCCGCTGCTGGCCTCCGCCGGTGTCGCCGGTGTCGCGATCGGTTTCGGCGCCCGCAACCTCGTCACCGACTTCCTCTCCGGCTGCTTCATGATCCTGGAGGACCAGTACGGGGTCGGGGACACCATCGACGCCGGGGTCGCCTCCGGCGAGGTGATCGAGGTCGGGCTGCGCGTCACCAAGCTGCGCGGCGCCGAGGGCGAGATCTGGTACGTGCGCAACGGAGAGGTCAAGCGGATAGGGAACCTCTCGCAGGGCTGGGCCACCGCGGGCGTCGACGTCACCGTCCGCGCCGACGAGGACCTCGACAAGGTGCGGACCGTGCTCGGCGAGATCGGCGAGGAGATGAGCAAGGCCGAGCCGTGGAACGAGATGCTGTGGGGGCCCATCGAGGTCCTCGGCCTCGACAGCGTGCTCCTGGACTCGATGGTCGTACGGGTCTCCGCCAAGACCATGCCGGGCAAGGCCCTGACCGTCGAGCGCGAGCTGCGCTGGCGCATCAAGCGGGCCTTCGACGAGGCGGGCATCCGCATCGTGGGCGGCGTCCCGGTCGCGCTGGACGAGCCGGCCGCCGACCCGACGGCCGGGATGGCCGCCCCGTCCGCCTACGCGTCGACGACGTCGCCGCAGTCGCTGGCCGCGTTCGTCGCGGGCGCGGCCCTGTACGCGTGCGTGGGGCCGCGCGACGACCGGAACTAGACGTCGTCGCATGCACAAGAGGGGCGC